>DASRWP010000256.1:0-3650 GCA_035654535.1 Brevundimonas sp. | reverse complement strand
ATGCGCGAGGCCTTCGGGGCGCTGGCGGCCCTTCGCGTAATCGACGTCGCCAACGGCCGCCGGGCCCGGATAGCCGCGATCGACGGCTCCGTGCTGGCCAACTCGCTCGGCCACGCCGTCTCGACGGACCAGATCGGCATTGGCGACATCTGGGAGGTGCGCCGCACCATCGAGGCGCGAACCGCCGCCCTGGCCGCATCTTGCCGCACGGACGCCGAAGCGGCCCGGATCGTCGAACTCGCGCAGCTGATGGAGCGTGACGTCGCCGACCGTCCCCGTATGACCTCGCACGACCTCGCCTTTCACGAGGCCATAGCAAGCGCCGGGCACAACCCGCTGTTCCTCCAGATCGTGCGATCGTTTCTACCTCTGATGCGGATCGCGGTGCCGGCCGCGTGGGACACGCGCGTGGCCCAGCGCGACCAGACCATCATCATTGAGCGTCACCACGCCATCGCCCGCGCCATCCTGCTGGGCGATTCAGTCGCCGCGGAGGCTGCCATGAACGCCCACTTCGACGTCTCCATCGGCGACGTCCTCAAGGGGCTGACGCCCTTAAACTCCATCCCTGCGGGAGCCGGCAATGGCCTCTGAACCTCTTGCCGCGAACGACGCGGTCGTTCCTGTGCGGGCCGCCGGCTCGACGCTCTGGACGCTGCTTCTGTTGGCGCTGGCGGTGACGTCGGGCGCGGCCATCCAGGGAGCCCTGTCTCCGCTGGCGGAGGTGACCAAGGCCGACATGGGCCTGACCGACCTCCAGCTCAGCTATTTGCAGGGGCTGGCCGTCGCCATTCCCGCGGTCCTGATCTCGATTCCGCTCGGATGGCTGGTCGATCACAAGACCCGGCGCTGGCTGCTCGTGGGGATGTCCGCCGTCTGGACGATCGGCGGACTGATGACGGTCTGGGCCCCTGACTTCAACGCCATGATGGCGGCCCGCATGGTCGCCAGCCTCGGCGGCACCTGCGTTCTCCCCATCGTCATCTCGATGGCCGCGGACATGTGCCCGCCGGAGCAACGCGGTCGTTCTCTGTTGCTGCTCTCGATCGGTAAATACATCGGCCTGGCGCTGGCGTTCGTCGCCGGTGGGGCCCTGTTCGGGTGGCTCGGGTCGCGGCCGGAGCCCCTGATCGAGGGCCTTAGCGCCTGGCGGCAGACGCATCTGGTCATCGCGGTCGCCAGCGCGATCCTGACCCTGACGCTTTTGATCGTCCGGGAGCCGCCGCGGCAAGAGGTGGCGCGCAAGGGCGCGGGAATGCGCGAATCTCTATCGGCCCTCTGGTCCCGCCGAGCTTTCCTCGCTCCGCTTTTCGTCGGTCAGATCAGCGTGATTATGGCGGACAACGCCGCCCTGACGTGGACCGCGCCAGTGCTGTCGCGCAGCTTCGGCCAGACGCCCGAACAGTTCGCCGGCTGGGTCGGCGGTCTGGTTCTGGCCGCCGGCGTGTTCGGCGCCGTCCTCGGTGGAATGGCCGCAGACATAGGCCACCGTCGCATGCCGGGCAGGGGTATCCTTCTCGGAGCCGTGATCGCCTCGATCGTCGCCCTGCCTTGCGCCCTCTTCCCTCTCGCCCCTTCAGTTCCGATTTTTGCGCTTCTGTTGGGCGTCCTGTTGCTGACCGGGACGGCGATGGGCCTGATCACCGCGACCGCCATCGCGGTGCTGGTGCCCAATGAATTTCGGGGTCTGTGCCTCGGCTCCTTTATCGTCGTCGGCGTGCTGTTCGGGTTCGGAGTCGCGCCCACGGCCGTCACTCTTGCGAGCACGGCGCTGGGTGGTGAGGCGCAGCTCGGGCTGGCGCTAGCGATCGTCAGCGGAGTGTCGGGGGTGCTGGCGACACTGGCGTTCACCATGGCGGCCCTGAAGGCGCCGGCTCGCGCCTAAGGGGCTGAACCTGCCCGCTTCTTCTCAGGCGAAGACCCTTCTGCTGCCGCTTCCCGCACGCCTTACGGCTACCGCTGCCTGTGGCGAATGTGGCGCCTCGCCAAGGTCTGGATGCTCGCTACGCCCGCCAGGGCGAGCGTTCGTTCAAACTCGTCGCGCAATAGTTTGAGAGTTTGCGCGACACCGGCCTCGCCACCTGCCGCCAGGCCATAGAGATAGGGTCGGCCAACGGAACAGGCCGTCGCTCCGAGAGCAAGCGCTTTGACGATGTCCGAGCCGCGTCGAACCCCCCCGTCGCATATGACGTCGGGGCTGTCGCCCAGCGCGTCTCTCACCGCGGCGACCTGATCGATTGGCGCGGGCGCGCCATCCAGTTGGCGACCGCCGTGGTTTGAGATGATCACGCCGCTCGCACCTGAACGGATGGCCCGGGTGGCGTCCTCCGGCGTCATAAGCCCCTTGATCGCAAGAGGGCCGCCCCACTCGGATGCGAGCCATTCGACATCGCGCCAGGTCAGGCTGGGGTCGAACTGCCGCCCGATGAAATCGAACAGGCTCATCGGATTTTTCGCCAAGGCATCCGTTCTGTGGCTGACGTTGGCCAGGTCGAACTTCGCTCCCGTCAGCGCGGGTATCGACCAACCCGGATGCAGGGCGAAATCGAGGAGGGAGCGCCCAGTCAGCCTCGGCGGCAGCGAGAGGCCGCTCCGGCGATCGCGCAGCCGATTGCCCGCGACCGGTGTGTCAACCGTCAGGCAAAGCCCCGCATAGCCGGCTTCCCGGCATCGGGAGACGAACTCGCGCGTGAGCCCGCGGTCCCTGAATACGTAGACCTGGAACAGCATCGGGACGGGAACCGCGGCCGCCAGATCCTCCAGCCGCGTCGTGCCCATGGTCGACAGACAGTAGGGAACGCCTTGCGCCGCCGCCGCGCGGGCCACGGCCGGCTCGGCAGAGTCATGGAACATCCGCGTGAGGCCTGTCGCGGACAGCATGAGAGGCAACGACGCGGGCTGACCGAGGATGGTCGTGGCGGTCTGGATCGATGACACATCCGTCAGGACGTCGGGGACGATCTCGTAATCGGCGAAGGCAGCCACGTTGCGAGCAAGAGACCGCTCCTCGTCTGCCCCGCCGTCCAGATAATCAAAGATCGGACGAGGCAGGCGACGGCGCGCCAGAGCTCTGAAGTCGTCGACGCTGTGGGTCTGATCAACTGATGGCACACGATCTTCTACCGAAGGCCGGGAGATGCCGGAAGCCGACGTTTCTCCGCGTCCAGACGATGAGCGCTTCGCTGGAGGTCAGGCACATCGTGGCTTCCGATCTGCACAGCGCGAGGGAGACGTCGTCGCTTGGCAGTGACTGCGTCGTCTTGGCCGTTTAACGACGACTGGTCCGGGCCGAGCGCGTCAATCGAGTGAGAAGAGTTGCTATACGCGGTGTAGCGTCGCACTCGTGTGTCTCTTTGCTGGGCGGGTGAGCCGTAGTGTCGCGTGGCAGATTGCGATGCTGCCCTCGCCAGTCACCAGGCAGTGCAAACGGATCAGTCGAGCAAGGTCGAATACCATGCAGATCGGTCGAGCTGTCAGTACGGCTACGGCCAGGCGGCCGACTGACCACGGGCCAGTTTTGGGTGACCGCACGCCCGCAAGGTGTGTCCAAGGCGAGGTTTGCGGCTGGGTACGCATGAGGTCTTCAACAACGTTCGATCTCGTATTTCTAGACTTAGCGCAAGCAGCTCTAGATCGCCCATTTATTGAAT
>DASRWP010000255.1:0-6162 GCA_035654535.1 Brevundimonas sp. | reverse complement strand
GACGTTCGACCGCTGGATGCGGCTGGCCGCCCTCCCGCTGTGGGGGACGCTCGGCGTCGACGACGACGGCGGCTTCCGTGAGGCGCTGGACCGCTCGGGCCGCTGTACGGCTGACTTCCGCCGCGCGCGGGTCCAGGCGCGGCAGGCTTACGTTTACTCGGCGGCCGGTTTGGGGGGGTGGGCGGGTCCTTGGCATGCTCTCGCAGGGGGGGCGCTAGAGCGGTTTGAGGTCACCAACCTTCGGAGCAATGGTCTTTACCGGACCAGAGTTTCAAGAGCAGGCGACACTTTGGACGATACGCCTTGGCTCTACGATCAAGCCTTTGTCCTGTTCGCGACGGCGGCCGCGGGGGCTGCGGGAATTGATCCGGTTAAGATGCGTCTGCGGGCGCGCCGAACCCGGGACGCACTGGGCCACCTGCGCGCGCAGAGCAGAGGTTGGCGAGAGGCGGGCCATTACCCTTACCAAGCCAATGCTCACATGCATCTGCTCGAGGCCTGCATGGCATGGGAGCTCCTCGACGACGACCCGCACTGGAGCGCCATGGCCGATGAAATCGTGGGGCTTGCGCGGCGCGATTTTATCGATCCCTCTGGCGGGTTCCTCCGCGAGTTCTTCGACGAGTCCTGGCTGCCTGCGCCGGCCGAGGACGGTCGGCTGGTGGAGCCGGGGCACCAGTTTGAATGGGCCTGGCTGCTGACGCGCTGGGGTCGCCTGCGGAATGACGCGGGGGCGCACCAAGCGGCGCGGGCTCTCTATCAGGTGGGGCAAAGAGGCATCGACGATGTTCGCAGCGTCGCCGTGGACGCCTTGAACGACGATCTTTCGGTACGCTCGGATCAGGCGCGCCTGTGGCCGCAGACCGAGCGGCTGAAGGCGGCGCTGATCCTCGCTGAGGACGCAGAGGGCGCGGAGCGGGCCAGCCTCCTCGATGACGCGCGCAACGCCCTGGGGGGCTTGCAGCAATATCTCGAGCCGTCCGGCCTCTGGCGTGACCGGTTGCTCGCCGACGGGACCTTCGTCGACGAGCCATCGCCGGCGAGTTCGCTCTATCACATCGCCGTGGCTTGGGAGCAGGTGCGGGCGACGGCGGCGAAGCTGCCGGAGATCGGTTTCGACCCGGGGGAGGGCGCGTGATCAGGGGGCGTTCGGTTCTGGCCGTGATCACCGCGCGAGGCGGATCGAAGGGCCTGCCGCGCAAGAACGCCCTGCCGTTCCGGGGAGAACCGCTGATCGTCTGGACGATCCGCGCGGCGCAGGCGTCGGGCCACATCGACCATCTGATCGTCTCGACGGACGACGCGGAGATCGCCGCCGTGTGCCGGGCCCAGGGATGCGAGGTGCCGTTCATACGCGACGCAACGCTGGCGAGCGACACCGCCACATCCATCGACGTCGTTCTGGACGCCGCCGACCGCGTGCCCGGCTATGACGTCGTCGTGCTGCTGCAGCCCACCTCACCGCTGCGGACGGCGGCGGACATCGACGCGACGCTGGCGGTGATGGAGAAGAGTGGAGCGAGTAGCGCAACGACGGTCAGTGAGGCGCCGTGTCACCCTTTCCTGATATTCCGCACCGACGCCGAACAGCGGCTGGAAGTCTATGCGGAGCCAGCCGAGGGCCAGTCCCTGCGCAGGCAGGACCTGCCCGCGGCATACCGCTTGAACGGCGCGGTCTACGCTGCCGATCTGGCCTGGCTGCGGGCCGGGCGCAAGCTCGTCGCGCCCGGCGAAACAGTGGCTATGGTGATGCCGACGGGGCGGTCATCCGACATCGACACCCTCAAGGATTTCGAAGCCGCGGAGCGTTCCTGCGGCTGACGGCTTATGGCGTCATCGGCTCGCCGGCCGCGCGCTTCGCATCGATCTCGGCCTGCACCGTCTCCAGTCGCCGCGCGCGCGCCTCCGCCGAGTCATGCCGCAGTTGCGGATAGCGGACGCGCCAGTTGTAGGCGCCGAAGCGCCGCCAGAAGGCCGGCCCGATCGTGGTGTCGAACCCCGCGCGGGCCGAGAGGAACAGGCCGACGCGATCCGCCTGCTGTTCGCGGGTCCCGGAAGCGCTGACCGCGACCGGATCGTTCTCGCTCCGGCCCTCGCCGCCGACAGCGTCCCAGGTGCGGTGGCGGAGGACGTGGTGGGCGAGTTCGTGGCCCAGCACGATGGCCAGTTCGTCGTCGGTCTGGGTGAAGCCCGCAAGCGCGGTGCTGATGAACAGACGCCGCCCGTCGGCGCGGGCGTTCAGTTCGTCGGACGGGTTCAGCTGGACCTCATAGCCGCACGCGCGGCGCGGCTGAACGGTGACGGTCCGCTCCCTTCCTTCGCGGGCGACGATCAGCTGAACAGGACCGGAGGCAAGGGCCAGGTCCAGCTGGGCGATGTTCCGCGCCAGTCCCTCGAACACAGGCTCGCTGCGGACGGGACCGGCGTTGAGCGCCTGACCATTGACCGACAGAATCAGATCCCCCTCGCGCAAGCCGGCTGAAGCAGCGGCCGAGTCGGGGGGGGAGGCGAGCACGCCCGGCAGGTCGCCGCGAAGGCCGAAACGGCCCACGGCGTGCGGTCTGAGTTGCTGGCTGTACTGGCTGGCCGCGTGCAGGGCCCAGCCGGCTGACTGACGCGCGACGGGACACAGATCGGTGTTGGCCTGCAGAAGTCGAAAGCCGACACGCGCAACGCGCTGGTCGAGCGCGCTGAGGGTCGTCAGGCGGGCTGCGGGACCGGTCGGATCGAACGACGCCTCCGGCCCCACGGGGGCGCCGCCACTGCAGCCGGCAAGCAATAGGAAGCCCGCGGCGACGGGGAGGCGGAGGGCCCGCCACCCAATCCCGCCCGGGTCGGCTGACCGCTTTGACAAGACTTGCTGGATCAACACCTGAAACCGATACCGCAGACGCAGAAAGGGCCAACCGGAAAACCGGCTGGCCCAGACTTCAATCGATCGCCGGCCGGCAAGCGCCGACCGTCGGTCCGAAATATTTAGTCGCTCTCGCTGTCGTCGTCGGTAGCGACCACGATGGTCGCGATGATGACGGCGGCGCCGATGATCAGAACCGGCAGCGGAATTCCGGCGAACTCCGAAGATTCACCAGTGTTGGCGCCGACGCGATCGCCAACGCGAGTCACGGCGGAAGTCGAGCCGGCAGCGGCCGCTTGGCCAGCAACCAGCAGCAAGCCCGCCGTAACGGCGGCGATGGTCTTACGCATGCTAATCCCCTTGATTTTGATCCAGTCACCAGGGCGCAAGCGCCTCAGCAGCCAGTCTCATACAGGCAACAACTGACGCGAGGCAATAGCGAAAGTCGAACTACGGGTTGTTTTCTGCCAGTTAAAGCCGGTTTGGCAGGCGATTTGGAAGCTGCGCCGCGGCCGTTTTCCATTGATAAACCATACTCGGTGATCGTCGCCCGGACGGCTTCGCAAGTACATCGTCCGTCCACGCGCAACTGAAATATGGTGGGAACAATCTGTGAAGCTGTCTGGCAGACGCATCCTCGTTACCGGCGCGGACGGCTTCATCGGGTCTCATCTGGTCGAGCGTCTCGTGAGCCGCGGATGCGATGTGAGGGCGTTCGTGCAGTACAACAGTGTCGGCAGTTGGGGGTGGCTGGACGACAGCGCGGCTGAGATACGCAAGAACCTGGATGTTTTCGCGGGCGACATCCGCGATCCTCACGGGGTGCGGACCGCCATGACCGGCTGCGACGTCGTCCTGCACCTCGCGGCCCTGATCGCCATCCCGTACAGCTACCACTCGCCCCAAACCTATGTTGAAACCAACGTTCTCGGCACCCTGAACGTGGTGCAGGCGGCGCGCGATCTGGCCGTGGAGCGGGTGATCCACACCTCCACCAGCGAGGTTTACGGGACCGCCCGGTTCGTGCCGATCACCGAGGCCCACCCGCTGCAGGGGCAGTCGCCGTACTCCGCCAGCAAGATCGGCGCGGACCAGATCGCCCTCAGCTTCCATGCATCCTTCGGCACGCCCGTGACGGTAATCCGACCCTTCAACACCTATGGCCCCCGGCAGTCGGCGCGGGCAGTGATCCCGACGGTGATCAGCCAACTCGCCGCAGGAGCACGTGAGATAAAACTCGGCGCCGTCCACCCCACGCGTGACTTCACCTTCGTCAGCGACACAGCCCGCGCCTTCGAGGCGCTGGCGGAATGCGACGCCGCGGTCGGCCAGACCGTGAACGCCGGCAGCGGGTTTGAAATCTCCATCGGCGACACGGCCCGTCGGATCGTCGCCTTGATGGGCGCCGACGCAGAGATTGTCACAGACGGCGAGCGGCTGCGGCCCGAGGCCAGCGAGGTCGAGCGCCTCTGGGCCGACAGCAGTCTGATGAGGTCGCTCACCGGCTGGGCTCCGGAATACGGCGGCGGCGCGGGGTTCGACCGCGGCCTGCGCGAGACCATCGACTGGTTCAGCGATCCAGCCAACCTGAGCCGCTACAAGACCGACCGGTACGTCGTGTGACGGCCTCTGCTCACGCCATTGAAGAGAAGTCGCTGCCTGATCGCGTTGTGGCAGCGCTCCGGTCGGTCCTGCCCGCTCCCGCCGAGGGCGGCTTTCCGCTGCATGAGCCCGAGTTCCTGGGCCGGGAGTGGGAGTATCTGAAGGACTGCCTCGACACCGGCTGGGTCTCGTCTGCGGGCGGCTATGTCGATCGGATTGAGCGCGATCTGGAGGCGATCACCGGGATCGAGCACGCCGTTGCGACCTCAAACGGCACGGCCGCGCTCGACATCTGCCTGAAGCTGGCCGGCGTGCGCGCTGGCGATGAGGTGCTTGTCCCGGCCCTGACCTTCGTGGCCACCGCCAACGCCGTGGCCTACCAGCGCGCCACGCCGCACTTCATCGATTCCGAAGCGGTGACCCTCGGCGTCGATCCGGTGGGCTTGGACGCCTTGTTGTCGGAGACGGCGCGGCTGACCCCGGACGGCTGCGTCAACGTCACGACCGGCGCCCCGATCCGGGCGCTGATGGTCATGCATGTCTTCGGCCACCCGTGCGATCTGGACGGTCTGTGCGAGGTCGCCGCGCGCTGGAAGCTGACCCTGATCGAGGACGCCGCCGAAGGGCTGGGCTCCCGCTGGCGCGGCGAGCATGTCGGCGGCCGCGGCCTGCTGTCGGCGCTTAGCTTCAATGGCAACAAGATTGTCACTACCGGCGGCGGCGGGGCAGTCCTGACGCGCGACCCGGCGCTGGCCGCGCGCGCGAAACACCTGACCACCACGGCGCGCACGCCGCACCAGTGGTCATTCGTGCACGACGAGGTCGGCTACAACTACCGCATGCCGAACCTCAACGCCGCGCTTGGCTGCGCCCAGCTAGAGCGGCTCCCGGACATGCTGGCCCGCAAGGCCGAGCTGGCGCGGCGCTACGCCAGGGCGTTCGCCGACATAGACGGCGCGCGTCTGCTGGTCCCGCGACCCGGGGCGGAGGTCAATCACTGGCTCAACGCCCTGATCCTCGACCGGCCCGACATGGCGGCGCGCGATGCGGTGCTTGAGGCGCTGAACAAGGGCGGCTTCATGGCCCGGCCGCTCTGGACCCTTATGCACCGTCTCCCGATGTACGCCGCCTGTCCGAGGGCTCCCCTGCCGGTGGCCGAGGCGCTTGAGGCGAGCGTAGTCAACATCCCCAGCAGCGCCCGGCTGGCCGATACATGACAGCTCCGCGCCGCATCTGCGTGGTGACAGGCAGCCGCGCCGACTATGGCCTGCTGCAGTGGGTGATGCACGACATCCGCGAGGCGTCCGACCTCGAGCTTCAGCTGATCGTCACCGGCGCGCATCTGGAAGACCGGTTCGGCAAGACCGTCGAGCAGATCGAGGCTGACGGCTTCCGCATCGATGCGCAGGTTCCGCTGGGACTGGCGCAGGACAGCTCCGGCGACACGGTCCGCGCGATGGCCCGTTGCCTGACCGGCGTGTCGGAGGCGCTTGAGCGACTGAGCCCCGACATCCTGCTGGTTCTCGGCGACCGATATGAGATCCTGTCGGCGGCGCAGGCGGCGCTGATCCATGGCGTTCCGGTCGCACACATCGCCGGCGGCGACGCTACCGAAGGGGCCTTCGATGAGAGTATCCGCCACGCCCTGACCAAGCTGGCGCACATCCATCTGACGACGAACGAAACCTCGGCGGGCCGGGTGCGGC
>DASRWP010000254.1:0-4559 GCA_035654535.1 Brevundimonas sp. | reverse complement strand
CCACCAAGAGGAGGGGCTCTGCGCCCCTCCTCTTGGTGGTGAAGCTGTTGAACATCATCTGTCCTTTCACGAGGCTCAGAAGTTGACGTCGATGCGTGCCGTCCAGTAGCGGACCGGCGGCTGCGTCAGGAACTCGGCCGTGCTGAAGTTGGAGCCCGAGCCCGAGAAGTTGATCTCCGGGTCGATGCCGCTGTAGTCGGTCCAGGTCTTCAGGTTACGCCCGGCCAGGGTCAGGCTGACCCCCTGCGACCGGAGACGGCGCGCCAGGTTCTCGGGAAGGCCGATGGTCAGCGCGACCTCGCGAAGCTTCACGAAGTCCGCCTCCTCGATGTAGCCGGCCTGCGACCCGAAGGTCTGCGACGCCACGATGGCCGCCTGCGCCGCGAGCGGAGCCTCGACGCCCTCGAAGCCCGCGTAGCCGGCTTCGCAGTTGTTGAACGAGGTGCAGCGGAACTGCTCGGTGGCGTTGTACTGGTTGAACCCGCCGCGGTAGTCCAGCAGCCCCGAGAAGCGGAAGATCTTCCACACGGTGAGGTTGGTCTGGAACGACATCTCGCGCGTGGGGAAGGGGTTCCCCAGGAACTGCGCGGAGTCGCCCATCGTCACCTCGGTGGTCCCGATGACGCCGTCGTTGTTGGCGTCGGCGAAGGTGTAGGGAACCTGGAAGTACGCGCCGAGCGGGAAGCCGGCCTGCTGGCGCTGGGTGTTGCCGCTCAGGCCGAAGATGATCGGCTGGATGCGCTCGCCCGTGAACGGGTCGAGGCCCAGGACCTCCAGGCGGTTCTTGGTGCGGGTCGCGGTGATGTGGGTGTCCCACTCCACGTTCGCCGCGCGGATGAGCCGCAGGTTCAGCGTGCCCTCGAGGCCCTTGTTGCTCACCTCGCCCACGTTGATCAGCTGGCCGAGCCCGGAGACGCCGAGCGACGGAGCCAGCACGCGCGAGACGAGCGCGTCGCTCGAGCGCTTGTCGTAGTACGTGACCTCCAGGCCGACCCGCTCGTCCAGCAGCCCCAGGTCGAAGCCCAGCTCGTACTCGCGCGAGCGCTCGGGCTTCAGGTTGGGGTTGCCGACGTTGCCGATGGTGGTGCCGGGGACGCTGACGCCGCCCACGGTGGCCGCCAGCGGCGACTCGAAGGTCTCGGCCTGGCGGAACCCGGGGCGAAGCCCCGACTGGCCGTAGGCCGTGCGCAGGCGCAGGGTGCTCAGGAAGTCGACCTGCGGGAACCACGGCTCCTCGGCGACCACCCACGACAGCGACAACGCCGGGTAGACGATGAAGCCGAAGTCGGCGCCGAAGGCGCTGTTGTCGTCGCCGCGCAGCGACCCCGTCAAGAACAGGCGGTCGTTCAGCGCGAACTGCTGCTGGATGTACGCGCCGATGGTGCGCACGTCCGAGTTCGCCTCGTCGACCGAGAAGCCGGTGGCCACGCAGTTCAGCGAGGTGCACGCCGCCGGAAGGCCGCGGCCCGACGCGATCGTCTGGCGGAAGAGGGCCTGGTCGAACTGGGTCCCGATGGAGGTCTGGCTGGTGACGTTCTCGCTGATCCCGTAGTTCGCCGTCCCGTTGGCCGTGAAGGTGAACGTCGAGATGTTGGTGCGAGCCGAGGCGCGGTTGCCCTCGAAGTTCGAGCCGGTGGTGATGACGCCCGGGACGAGCGTCTGGCCGTCGTGCCGCTGCAGCAGGTCCATCCCGATCGTGCTGTTGAAGCTCAGCCACGACAGCGGACGGTAGTTGGCGGTCGCGCTGCTGATCAGGCGGCCGACGTCCTGCTCCACCGACAGCGCCTGCAGCTGGTCGATGGTGAAGAAGCCGAACGGCCCGCGCCCGGCGGCGTCCGGAGTCCCGCGGCCGAAGCCGGCGAACGCGCTGGAGACGATCCCCAGGTTGTTGTTGTCGTTCTGCGGCAGCGTCAGGTTGCTGGTGATGTACCCGGTGTTGACGCTGACGTCCAGGTTCTCGCGAAGCTGGCCGCGCAGGTTCGCGCGGAAGTTGTAGCGGTCCAGCTCGTTGAGGCTCTCGTAGACGCCGATCTCGTTCTCGAAGTCGCCCGAGAGGTAGTACGTGGCGCGGTCGGTGCCGCCGTTGACGCTGAAGCCGTACTTCCGGCGCGAGCCGTCGCTGATGGGCGAGATGTCGCTCTGGAGCGGGTTGAACGACGTGACCGAGTCGCGCGTGGCCGGGCCGAGGGTCGGGTTGGCGGCGTTGCGGACGAAGTTGCGGCCCGCGCAGTTGCTCCCGGCGGTGACGATCGCGTTGGCCGCGCCCTGCCGGTAGGTGCAGTACCCGAGGAAGTTGGTCGGGTACTCGTTGGGGTCGGTCAGCGTCCCCTGCTCGGTGTAGAACGCCCAGCGGGTGGCGCCGGCGCGGCCCTTACGGGTCGTCACCAGGATCACGCCGTTGGCCGCCGCGGTGCCGTAGAGCGCCGAGGCCGCCGGCCCGCGAAGGATCTCGATGTTCTCGATGTCCTCGGGGTTGATGTCGTTCAGGCGGTTGGGCGTCTGGCCGCCCACGCCGATGGAGCTCCCGTTGCCGTTGTCGGCGCGGACGCCGTCGATGATCAGCAGCGGGTCGTTGGCCAGCGACACCGAGTTGGAGCCGCGGATGCGGATGCGGGCGCCCGCGCCGGTGGTCCCGCCGGGCGACAGCACGGTCACGCCGGCGGCGCGGCCCTGCAGCACCTGGGCGAGGTCGTTGGTGGCCGCGAGCGGCACGTCCTCGGACAGGTCGATCTTGGCGACCGCGTTGCCCACCTCGCGGGTGCGCTGGCTCTCGCCCGTGGCGGAAGCGACGATCCCCTCCAGCACGATGGCGCGGCTGGCGAGGGTGAAGTCCAGCGTCACCGTCTGGCCGGCGGCCACGGCGGCCGAGCGGCGGGCCGACTCGCGGCCCAGCGTCGAGGCGCTGACGGTGTAGTTGCCCGCGGGAACGCTACGGATGGTGTAGCGGCCCTGCGCGTCGGTGACGGCGCGGAGGGACGAGCCCTCCACGGAAACGGTCGCGGAAGCGATCGGCTGGCCCGAATCGGCACCCGTGACGCGTCCGGTGATGGTCCCGCCTCCCTGGGCGAACAGGGAGACCGGCAGGGCGGCAAGCGCGACCAGCAGCGCGGACAGCCTACTGAGCCTTCTCATGTGAGGTCCTCCTTGAGGCTGCGATCTGAGAGGTAGAGGCTACGCTCTCGGGGAAACGACCTGCGTACTTTCCGGTCCGTCAGGCGGTACCTCCTGGGGATGCAGGGGGGCGGTATTGCGCGGAGACGTGCCGGGCCGCCGCCTGTGCGGCCGTTCGGCGCGTCCGTCGCGCGGGCTGTCTTTCCGAAAATGGTGCGCCGCCGCCGGGGCGAGGGCGCGAGGGTGCGGTGCACCCGGAGATGAACGTCTGTCAAGCCCTGAGGATGACACTTCGCCGGGCCGGGGCCCGGGGCGGCAAGCTGCGGAGTGCCTTTCGCTCCCGGAAGCCCTGGATCGGCGCGCTCCATCGTCCGTCCCCCTGCCCGCGGGGATCGAACGTCCGTCCGGCCGGTAACGTCGGCGCGACAAAGTTAACGCGGTTTGTCCAACGTGCCAGCCCTTTGCGGGGGGTCCGCACCGAAAGGGGCCGTAACGTGCCGGGGGCCTCTGCCACGCGAAGGCGTCGCAGCCGGTCGCCATTCCCCCTCCCGCACGCCCGGCGGTTGGCGGGACCCGGCGCCTCCGTTAGCTTTTCGGCCGGCGATTCCGCCGCCCCGACCGAAATCCCAACCCGCGACCCGTGATGACCTTCGCCCTCGCCGCGGCCGCGCTCGTCGCGGCAGCCGCCTCCCTGGCCGCGCCCCCGGCGCGGGCGCAGGAGGCGCCGCCCTCCGGCCTCCGGCTGGACCTCAACCTCCCCGAGAACCGGCTCCGCGTCTTCGACGGCGACAGCCTGCTGAAGACGTACCGGGTCTCGGTGGGGAAGCCCGGCCACGACACCCCCGACGGCGAGTACCGCATCACGACCGCCGAGTGGAACCCCTGGTGGCGTCCGCCCCCGCGCGAGTGGGCCAAGGACGACCGCCCCACCCCGCCGGGGCCCCGCAACCCCATGGGCCGGGTGAAGCTCTTCTTCGCCCCGCTCTACTACATCCACGGGACCCCCGACGCGGAGAACATCGGCCAGGCGGCCAGCCACGGGTGCGTGCGGATGCTCAACAGCGACGTGGTGGAGCTGGCGCGCCTCCTCCACTCCCGCCAGGGAGGCTCGCTCTCGCCCGCCGAGATCACCCGCGTCCTGGCGCGCCCCGGGCAGACCCGCGCGGCCACCCTGGCCGCCCCCGTCCCGCTCTCCATCCGCTACGAGCCGGTGGTGGTCCGCGAGGGCGAGCTCGTGGTCTTCCCCGACCTCTACGACCGCAAGCGCGTCCACACCGAGGCGGTCATCCAGGCGCTCCTGGGCGCCGGCTACGACGCCTCTTCCGTGGACCGCGCCGCCATCCGCCGCGTCCTGGCGCGCGCCGGGGAGGCCGGGGGCGTCTTCACCGTCGCGCTCTCCGAGGCCTTCGCCGGGCTCCGCCGCGCGGAGCCCGGTGAGGCGCTCGGCG
>DASRWP010000253.1:0-2702 GCA_035654535.1 Brevundimonas sp. | reverse complement strand
GAGCATGCGGCCGGCGTCGGCTTGGCTGACACCCGCGTCCTTGGCGACGGCGGCGATGAGTTCGGCTTGGGTGGTCATGTGGGTCGTTTCCCGATGAAAGCTCGCCGCTGATTCCGCGGCGATGACGATGGATTGACGCCGCTTTCCCGCCTCATTGCAAGGGGCTTCGCCGTTCTAATCCCCACGGGCTGGGGATTTAACCGGTTCCGGACGCTCTCTGGAAGCTCTCGACGAGGCTTCCGGCGACCAGTCTCCAGCCGTCCACGAGCACGAAAAAGATCAGTTTGAAGGGCAGGGAAATCACCACCGGAGGCAGCATCATCATACCCATCGACATGAGCACGCTGGCGACCACCAGATCGATCACAAGGAACGGAACGAAAAGGAGAAATCCGATTTCGAAGGCCCGCTTCAGCTCGCTGATCATGAAGGCCGGCGTGACCACCCGAAGGGGCAGGTCGGCGCCCGCCGCCGGGGCCTCGAGATTGGACAGCCGGACGAACAGCGCGAGGTCGTCCTGATCGACCTGGCCAAGCATGAAAGTCTTCACAGGTTCCGAGGCCGCATCGAAGGCCTGGGGCAGCTCCATCTGCTGATCCAGCAGGGGCCGGATGCCCGAATCATAGGCGTCCTGCCACGTCGGAGCCATGACGATGGCGCTCAGGAACAGGGCGAGCGAGACCAGCACGGCGTTCGGCGGCGACTGCTGCATGCCCAGCGCGGTCCGCAGCAGCGACAGGACGACCACGATCCGGACGAAGCTGGTGGTCATGATGACGATCGACGGAGCGAGCGACAGGACGGTCATCAGGCCGACCAGCTGAACCACCCGCCCGGTTAGGCCGGAGCCGGTGCCAAGATCTACGTTGATCGCAGCGCCGCTGGCGGCCTCCTGCGCCAGCGCCGCCAGCGGCCAGACGAGGCAGGCGAGGGTGACGGCCAGCGACAGCAGCGCCGCCCGCTTGAGTTCGGCGCAGGAGGGCAGGGCGAAAAGGGCCTGTTGCGGCCGCGCCATCAGGTCTCGCCCCCGCGCGGCTCGATCAGCTCGCGGCCCTCGCCCAGGATCAGCAGCCGTTCCTCGTCGTCGATCTGGACCAGGACCAGCCTCCGGGCGGGGTCCAGAACCAGCGTTTCGACCACCTTCATACGCCGCTCGCCGCGCTCTGCGCTCAGCTTGGCAAGCAGCTGGGGCGCATAGCGGCGCGCCGCCCAGGCGGCGAGACCGATGATGCCGAGGGTAAAGGCCAGCGCGAACATCGCGCGCAGCAGGTCGAGGAAATTCATGCGCAAGACTTCGGCGATCATGGTTAACGCCGTGTTGAGATAACGCCCCGTTAACCATGCACACGGCAGTTTCTGCCCATCCCGGAGGGGCGATCCGCGCCCGGAGCTGAACCGTCTTGAGCTTCACCGACCTGCCGCTGCTCAGTCAGATCAAGGGCCGGCTCTCGTGGCTGGACGAGCGCCAGCGCGTGATTGCGCAGAACGTCGCCAACGCCGACACGCCCGGCTACGTGAGTCGAGACCTCAACCAGCCCAGCGACTTCGCCCGGGCCCTGACCGAGGGCGGCGGGGTCCGCATGACCCGCACCAGCGCCATGCACATCGCGCCGGCCGGCCAGACGGCCCGGTTCGACACGACCACGGCGCCGGACTCGGAGACGACGCTGGACGGCAACTCGGTGGTCGTCGAGGAGCAGATGCTGAAAATGGCCGAGAGCCGGATGGCCTACGACGCCGCCATCGGCCTGTACCAGAAGTCCATGCAGATGCTGCGCATGGCCGCCCGCGCGCCCGGCCGATGAGGACCTGACCGATGACCGATCCCGTCCCGCCCCGCAACACCGCCATGGCCGTCGCCGCCAGCGCCCTGAAGGCGCAGCAGTCGCGCATGCGGGTGATCGCCGAGAACATCGCCAACGCGCAATCGACGGCGCAGGTGGCGGGCGGGCAGCCCTACCGCCGCCAGATTCCGGTTTTCCAGGCGCGCGAGATCGACGGGGCCACGGGCGTGACGCTGGCCGAGGTGCGCCCGGACATGGGCGACTTCCGCAGCGAATACGACCCGTCTCACCCGGCCGCCAATGCCGAGGGCTATGTGCTGCGCCCGAACGTCGACACCCTCGTCGAGGCGATGGACATGCGCGAGGCGCAGCGTGCCTACGAGGCCAACCTGAATGTCATCGAGACCGCGCGCGCGATGGACATGCGCACCCTCGACCTGCTGAAGAAATAGGGACTGAGCCATGAACCCCCTGATGGCGGCCAAGGCCTATGCGGCGATCCAGGGCGGTCCCTCGCCCGCCGTTCCGACGGCCGAAACGGGTCAGGCGGGGTTCGCCGAGATGCTGACCAGCGTCATGGGCGACATGACCCAGACGACGCGCGCGGCGGAAACGCAGATGACCTCGGCGGTGCAGGGGCAGGGCAGCCTGATCGACGTCGTCACCGCCGTATCCTCGGCCGAGGCCTCGCTCGAGACCGTGATGGCCGTCCGCGATCAGGTCATTCAGGCGTACCAGGAGATCATGCGGATGCCGATCTGACGGCTGAACAGCGGCGACTGACCGCTCAGCCCTCGAGCGAGACCACCGGCTGAAGGGGCGACGGACGCCGCTGGTCCCGCTTCAACCAGCCCCTGATGCGGGTCTGGATCGGCGTGTCGATGATCACGTGGAAGGCCCAGGCGAAGATGAAGGCCG
>DASRWP010000252.1:0-2649 GCA_035654535.1 Brevundimonas sp. | reverse complement strand
CGCTTGCCGACCATCATCACGTCGGTGCCGCCCGAGATGACTTCCCAGATGGTCTTGTTGGGCTCCAGATCGTCGCGGCTCTGGTCGACATAGGCCAGTTTGACCGTCTCGCCGACGCGGATCGTGCCCTCGTCGGGCTGTTCCTGGCCGGTGATCAGGCGGAAGAGGGTCGACTTGCCGGCGCCGTTGGGCCCGATGACGCCGACGATGCCGTTGGGCGGCAGTTTGAAGGTCAGGTCCTTGAACAGCAGCTTGTCGCCATAGGATTTCTGCAGGCCCTCGGCCTCCAGCACCACATTGCCGAGACGGGGGCCGGGCGGGATCTGGATCACGGCGTGGGTCTGGGCGCCGCGCAGGCTTTCCTGCTCGTCCACCATCCGCTCATAGGCGGCCAGACGGGCCTTGGACTTGGCCTGACGGGCCTTGGCGCCCGACCTGACCCATTCCAGTTCGCGGGTCAGGGCGCGCTGGCGGGCTTCGGATTCCGACTGCTCCTGCACCACGCGCTTGGTTTTGGCCTCCAGCCAGCTGGAATAGTTCCCCTCGTGTGGGTGGCCCTTGCCGCGGTCCAGCTCCAGCGTCCACTTGGTGACGAGGTCGAGGAAGTAGCGGTCGTGGGTCACCAGAATGACGCAGCCAGGGAAGGCCTCCAGGTGGTGCTGCAGCCAGGCCACCGACTCGGCGTCCAGGTGGTTGGTCGGTTCGTCGAGCAGCAGCATGTCGGGCTTGGAAAGCAGCAGCCGCGCCAGCGCCACGCGGCGCTTTTCACCGCCTGACAGGTTGGTCGTCTCCCAGTCGTCGGGCGGACAGCGCAGGGCGTCCATGGCCATTTCTATGCGGCTGTCGATGTCCCAGACGTCGCCGGCGTCGATCTTTTCCTGCAGGGCCGTCATCTCGGCCATCAGCTCGTCGGTGTATTCCTCGGCCATCTCCATGGCGATGGCGTTGAAGCGGGTGACCCACTGCTTCTCTTCGCACCAGGCCTCGACGTTCTCGCGGACGTTCAGACTGTCGTCGAGCTGGGGCTCCTGCTCCAGATAGCCGCGCTTTATGCCGTCGGCGGCGCGGGCCTCGCCGTTGAACTCGCTGTCCAGCCCGGCCATGATCTTTAGCAGGGTCGACTTGCCCGAGCCGTTGACCCCGACCACGCCGATCTTGGCGTCGTTGTAGAAGCTCAGCCAGATGTTCTCGAAGATCTTCTTGCCGCCGGGAAAGGTCTTGGTGAGACCCTGCATCTGGAAAATATATTGCTGCGCCATGAGGTGCGGTGCGCCCTGTCGTCTGGAAGTGCGGGGAGGTTGGCGCGGGGTTTAGCGAGCCGCCGCCGCGAGGGCAAATCACTAGCGGCGGGGCGGGGCGGTTTGATGGCGTCTCAGGCGTAGTTGAAGCTCACCGATATCCGCTCGCTCTTCGCCGCGTTCGGCGGCACCTCGTGGCGTAGCCAGCTCTCCCACATCAGGACCGTGCCGGGCCGTGGGGCCAGATAGACGAACGGCTTCTCCGCCTCGGGCGCGTCTGCGTGCACTCCGGGCCGGGCCATCATCATCGGCAGGCGGGGATCCTCCAGCTTGAGGGCGGAAGCGCCGTCGGGCGTCTCGATATAGACGGTGCCGCTCAGGAAGGCATGCGGGTGGATATGGCCGGTATGGCCGCCGCCGGGCTTGAGGATGTTGACCCACAGGCTGTCCAGCCGGGGCTTGCGGGCCAGATCGAAATTCAATGCCTTCGCATAAAGCACGGCGTGCCGGTCCAGATGGCGTTTCAGATCGGCGAACTCCGGCATCCGCTGGGGCAGGTCGGCCAGCGAGCCGTAGGATGTGTAGCCGCGGTAGCCGTGCTCGCGGCACCACGCTCGCCCGGCCTGATCCTCGGCGGCCAGCATGCGGCAGGCGTCGGCGAGGGCGGCGTTGGAGGCCGGGAAGCCGGGGCCGGTCGCGAGGTTGGCCTCGTAGACATGGGTGACGAACAGGGGGCGCAGGGACATGGCTCTCGATAACCCTTGTCCTGCACCGGGAGAAGGAGAAGCTGTCACCACTCCAAACCCGCCTCGCCCCGCAGGATAGCCTCGGCTTCCGGGGTGTGCTTCGCGCCGCCTCGTTCATGCAGAACCAGCGGCGGCAGCAGCCGCAGCGGGGCCCTTCCGGTCTTCACCGCATGCACCAGCACCCGCTTGGCCGGTTCGTCGGCGTGCGGGTGGACGCCTCTGACAGCGAAGGAGCCCGCCTTCTCGCCCAGCAGCGACAGCAGGTCGTCGAGCCGATCGGCCCGGTGGATGATCACGATCCGCCCGCCTTCGCGGACCGCCTTCAGCAGGAACCCCGTCCAGGCGGCTAGACCCTCGTCCGCCATCCAGGCGTCGCGCTTACCGGGGGACGGAGCCCTCAGAGCGCCGGGGTCGTCGAAGAAGGGTGGGTTGCTGACGGCCCAATCGAACGGTTCCAGCGCCAGCGCGCGGAACCCTGTCGCGACATCGCCGGTGACAATAGTGGCGTCCGCTGCGTTCAGCAGGGCGTTTTCCCGCGCGAGACGGGCCGTCAATTCGTGCCGCTCAAGGCCCGACAGCACCACCCCGGGCCGCCACGCCGCGATCTGCATCAGCACCGCCCCGGCGCCACACCCGGCTCGGCCAGCGTGTGATCGAGGCCGGGT
>DASRWP010000251.1:0-2699 GCA_035654535.1 Brevundimonas sp. | reverse complement strand
CGGCCTTCCACACGACGGCATTTCCGCGGACCCCGACAAGGCCGACATCGGCGCCATTGTGGTGGCCCGGACCCAACTTCACCGCAACGATCACGAAGTCGGGGTCCGCCGGATCGCGATACAGCTGGACGCCGCGTCGGTCGGCGGCCCGCTGGTCGATCCCCTCCGGCAGGATCGCGCCGGGCTCGAGAGACGCCAGAAACGCGCCGCCCTCGCGCTCGGCGCGGGCGTGCTCCGCACGGGCGAAAGGCACGGTGACGAGAAACGGCAGGCCGACCATGGCCCAGATGACGTCGGTGCCGATGTCGCCGCTCCGCATCGGCGGATGGTTTGGGCGCGGCGCGCATGTGGAAGCGATCGTCAGACCGGCGGGGGCCGCCCATAACCGGTCCAGAATTCCCACGCCGTCAGAGGCGGGCAATCGACCGGGCGCGACGAGCCACGGCGATTCGAGCGTCCGGGCCCGCGCGAAACCCTCAACCGCGCCCCGGCTGCCGAGGGCGGTCCCTCCGGGCGCGATCGGTTCCGGCGCCACCGCCGTCAGCCGTCCGTTCTCGAACACCAGATAACCCCCGTCGCGGCGGGCGAGCCGTTGCCGGAGCGTGCCCTGAACGTTGTCAGGATCGACCACCTCGGGAAATCCGGTGACGCAGAATTCCCCGGCAGACGCGGCGCGCCAGAAGCGGCGGGCGGGATAGACTTCCACCACGCGGCCTTCCTCGACGATGCGCAGCGAGTCGGCGGATGTCGGGTTCCCGATCGCACCGAGCCTCGTCGCCACCTCGGCGGGCGACCGGCCCAGCAGCTCGGCCACTGGAACGCGGCTCTCACGCTCCGCCGGCGACTGAAGCGCCAGCACCGCCGCCATGGCGAGCAGGCTCATCGCTTGTTCAGCGCCACAAGGAAGACCTCGGCGCTGTCCTTGCGGCTGGATTCCGGCTTCACGTATTTCACCGTCTCGAACTCGGCGCGCAGCCGCGCCAGCACCCCGCCGGCGTCCCCGCCCTGAAAGTTCTTCGATACGAAATGTCCGCCCGGCCGCAGCGTTCGGATGGCGAAGTCGGCGGCGATCTCGATGAGGGCGATGATCTTCAGGTGATCCGTCTGGCGGTGGCCGACAGTGTTGTGGGCCATGTCGGACAGGACCAGATCGGGCGGGCCGCCCAGCAGATCGATCATCTGCTGATCGACGCCGGCATGGGTGAAGTCGGCCTGCAGCATGATCGCGCCGGGCACCGGCTCGACCGGCAGCAAATCCACCCCGACCACGGACGTCGCGCCGCGCTTGACCGCCACCTGGGCCCAGCCGCCGGGCGCTGCACCAAGGTCGATGACCCGGCTGCCCTGCCGGATCAGGTGGAAGCGGTCATCGATCTCCAGCAGCTTGAACGCCGCGCGGCTGCGCCAGCCCTCGGCCCGGGCCCGCTCGGACCACTTGTCCGACAACTGCCGTTTGATCCACTGCTGGCTGGACATCGACTTGGTGTCCGCCGTCTTCATCTTCGTGCCCATGCCCCGCCCGGCGGCCGTGCCGCCGGAGGGCGGCCGGACCATGCGGCGTCGTTCGGCCGGTTTTTCCTCGTCGCTCATGCATCCCACATAGCCGCCACGCGGTTTGCGGGCTATGACCCCGCGACATTTCAAAGGAGCGCGCCGATGGCCGAAACCCTCACCTTCACTCTCGACACCGGCGACGGCCAGCAACGCGACGTGGTCATCAAGCTGCGTTCCGACCTCGCGCCCGGTCACGTCGCCCGCATCAGCGAGCTGGCCGGCGAAGGCTTCTACGACGGCGTCGTCTTTCACCGCGTCATTCCCGGCTTCATGGCCCAGGGCGGCGACCCGACCGGGACCGGCACATCCGGCTCGAAGAAGCCCAACCTGAAGGCTGAGTTCTCGGCCGAGCCCCACGTGCGCGGCGTCTGCTCGATGGCGCGGACCTCGGACCCCAACAGCGCCAACAGCCAATTCTTCATCTGCCTGGACGACGCATCCTTCCTCGACCGCCAGTACACAGTCTGGGGCGAGGTCATCGAAGGCATGGATGTCGTCGATGCCCTGCCCAAGGGCGAACCGCCCCGGAGCCCCGGCAAGATCGTCAAGGCGACGGTCAGCTGAATGCAGGAAGGGCCGCTCTATCGAGCGGCCCTTTCTATTCGATCTCGACGACCTCAACCCTCGGCCCGTTCAGGACCAGCGCGATTTCGCCGCGTTTCAGTTTCAGCGCGTCCTCGCCGAACAGCTGACGGCGCCAGCCCTTGAGGGCGTCGACATCGGCCTCGTCGTCCAGCGCGATCTTCTCTAGATCGGAGACGTTGGCCAGCAGCTTGGTGGCCACGCCGGCGTTGTCGCTCTTGGCCTTCAGCAGCACCTTCAACAGTTCCACCACCGAAGGCGGCGCCGGCTGGTTATGCACGGGGCGGTCCAGTCTGGGCGCATGCGCCTCGGGATCGGCCAGCACCCGCTTCAGCTCCTCGATCAGCTCCAGACCCAGCCGCGAGGCGCCGAAGCCCTTGGGCACCGAGCGCAGGCGGTTGAAGGCGTCCGGATCGGTCGGGCCCTGAGCCGCGATCTCGTCGATCGCCTCGTCCTTGAGGATGCGGCCGCGCGGCTGGTCGCGCTCCTGCGCCGTCCGCTCGCGCCACACCGCCGTGGCCACGAAGGCCGACAGGTACCGGGCCGAATATTTCTTGGGCTTC
>DASRWP010000250.1:0-3061 GCA_035654535.1 Brevundimonas sp. | reverse complement strand
TCACCGGCCTCGGCGTAGATTTCACCGGTCTCGTAGTTCACGGCGTCGGCGGCCAGATATTTGGTCAGCAGGGCGTCAGCGGCCAACGACAGCGACGTGGTCGTGACGCCCAGCTTCTTGGCCTGGCGGGCGCTGATCTTGGTCCCGGCGGCGGCGATGACTTCGCCGGTGTCTGCGTCGACCAGGTCGAACTCGGGCTTCACGCCCTTCCAGCGGTCGGCCTTGTAAGGCGTGACCCAGCCTTCGCCGCGCTTCTCATAGGGCACGGTCTCGTAGAAGGTCTTGAGGATTTCCTCGCCGTCCATGCCCAGCCCCATCAGGAAGGTCGAGGCCGGCAGCTTCCGGCGGCGGTCGATGCGGACGTAGACGATGTCCTTGGCGTCGAACTCGAAGTCGAGCCACGAACCGCGGTACGGGATCACGCGGGCGGCGAACAGCAGCTTGCCCGAGCTGTGCGTCTTGCCCTTGTCGTGGTCGAAGAAGACGCCCGGCGAGCGGTGCATCTGCGAGACGATCACCCGCTCGGTGCCGTTGACGACGAAGGTGCCCTTGTCGGTCATGAGCGGGATGTCGCCCATGTAGACGTCCTGCTCCTTGATGTCCTTGACCGAGCGCGCGCCG
This sequence comes from Brevundimonas sp., assembly GCA_035654535.1. Lineage (GTDB taxonomy): Bacteria > Pseudomonadota > Alphaproteobacteria > Caulobacterales > Caulobacteraceae > Brevundimonas. Next base: position 2,440 of record DASRWP010000250.1, on the reverse strand, counting down.
GTCTCTTCATCCGCCTCGAACACGATCAGGCGCAGCTTGACTTTCAGCGGCGCGGCGTAGGTCATGTCGCGCTGGATGCATTCCTCGACGTCGTATTTCGGGTCCTCGAACTCGTACGAGACGTATTCCAGGATGGCGCGTTCGTTAAAGTCCTTGATCGGGAAGACCGACTTGAACACCGCCTCGATGCCCTGATCCTTGCGCGGACCCGAGCGCACTTCGCGCTGCAGGAACTGCTCATAGGAGGCGCGCTGAACTTCGATCAGGTTCGGCATCTGCACCGCTTCCGGGATGCGGCCGAACGAGTGGCGGATGCGCTTCTTGCCGGTGAAGGTGGTGGCGTGGGCGAAGTGGCCGTTGGCGACGGCGACTTCAGCTTTGGACTTGGCCATTCTGTCTTCCCAATGCGCGGGTCCAGATCGCTCTGGCGGCCCGCGTTCAATGCAGCGGCCACGGCTCCGCCATTCCGGCGACCCGTGACCATCGGTTTCGGCGTCCACCCTCGGGCCTTGCGGCGCCAGGACACCTGAATTGTAGGGCTCCCTTGGGAAGGAGCGCGCCTTCGCACCGGTCGGAGGGCGACAAACCGGGCCTCGGCGCTTTCGCGCGAATCTCTTGTGGAGCTAGCGGAACGCGCTGATATACGCGGTTCTTCGGCGAAATAAAGGCTGGCACGGAAGATTCTTGGTCGAGGCCAGCCAGTTGTCTTGCCCGTGCAGACTGCTAGCGTCGTCACCATGAAACACCTGCTGACCGCCGCCGCCGTCCTGACCCTCGCCGCCTGCGCGTCGCCGCCGCCGACCGCGCCTGCTGCAACTCCGGGCGTGGGCACCCTCGAGGGGTGGGCCACCGGAAACGCCGAGTATCTGACAATCAATGGCGCGCGACGGGGCTGGACCACCACCGAGTCCGGGCTGCAGTATCGCCGCATCGGTCGCCCCCGGCCGAACGGCCGGCAGCCCGCCGCCACTGACACAGTCCGCGTCCACTACCGCGGGACCTTCGTCGATGGCCGCGAGTTCGACAGCTCATACAGCCGCAACGAACCGGCCGAATTCCCCCTGAACCGCGTCATCAAGGGCTGGACCGAGGGTCTGGCGCTGATGCGCGAGGGCGAAACCTTCGAGTTTGTGATTCCCGCCGGCCTTGGTTACGGCGAACGTTGGGTCGGAGGGGGCGAGCTGCCACCCAACTCGACGCTGCTGTTCACCGTCGAACTGCTTGAGGTCAAGCCGGCGGCTGCGCCGTCGGCCTGACCGGGAACCCCGATACAGCGCGGCCATTAATCTCGCGCCGGAGACCCGGCTTGACCCGCGCGCCGCCGTCGCGTGATCTGCGCCTCCCGCCTTCCGAGAGTGTCCCATGAAGCACCCCGCCGCCCGCCTGCTCGCGTCAGCCTGCGCCGCCGCCCTGCTGTTCGGGGCCGCGCCCGGACTGGCCCAGGTCGGGACGCCGGCGCTGGACCGCGCCCTCGCGCCCATCCCCGCTCCGCGTGACGCGCCCTACCCCGGCGTCATCACGCTGGACATGGACGCGACCGACATTGACCGGCGCATCATCTCCGTCCGTCAGACCATTCCGGTCAGTGGCGCGGGGCCGCTCGTCCTGCTGTATCCGCGCTGGATTCCGGGCAATCACGCGCCCGTCGGCCCGGTCGACGATATCGCGGACCTGCAGATTACGGCTGCCGGGCGGCTGTTGCCGTGGGTTCGCAACACGGCCAACACCAACGCCTTCCAGGTCGAGGTGCCGCCGGGCGTCTCTACATTGGACGTCACGTTCAAATGGCTGACCCCTATCGAGGGAGCCCAGGGCCGCGTCGTCGTTACCGACGAGATGCTGAACGTCCAGTGGGAGAAGGCCCTGCTCTATCCCGCGGGGTACTACTCCCGACAGATCACCTTCCAGCCGACGCTGCGGCTTCCCGCCGGCTGGCAGTACGGCACGGCTTTGGAGACGACTTCTTTCCAGAACGGCGTCGCGACCTTCGCGCCGCTCAGCCTCGAACATTTCGCCGACAGTCCGGTGTTTGCCGGGGCGCACTACCGGCAGGTCGATCTCGATCCGGGCGGTCGCTCGCCGGTGCGGATGAACGTCGTCGCGGACGCTCCGGGCATGCTGGCGGCGTCTGACGAGCATATCGAGCGTCACCGCGCGCTGGTGGATCAGGCGGACCACCTGTTCGGCGCCCGTCATTTCGACCACTACGACTTCCTCGTCGCGGTCAGCGACAGACTGGGCGGCATCGGGCTGGAGCACCACCGTTCGTCCGAGAACAGCGTCGACACCGATTATTTCACCGCTCCGGCCACGACGCTGGGCGACCGCGACCTGTTGGGCCACGAATACGTACACTCGTGGAACGGCAAATGGCGTCGGCCGGCGGATCAGCTGACCCCGACCCTGAACGAGCCGCTGCAGAATTCGCTGATGTGGGTCT
>DASRWP010000249.1:0-13962 GCA_035654535.1 Brevundimonas sp. | reverse complement strand
CGCCCGGCCGAAAGGCGAGTCCGATGTTTCAACCTGATACGCAGTTCCTGATCGACCACTGGGCCGCGCTGTCTCAGGCGCCCTCTACGCGTGGAGGGATTCCGTCCCGCGCGGCGCTGGAGCCCCAGACTCTGGGCCTGCGCCTCCCCCGCACGTTCCTCGCCGACCGTCTGGGAGAGACTCCGTGCCTGCGGCTTGCCGGCGGCTGGATCGAGGCCTTTCACGGCGAGCCGCTGAGGGACCGCCCCTTTTTCTCCCTGTGGACGGGGGCCTCGCGCGCCCTGATCGGCGCGGCGGTCACCCAATCGGTGCGCGAGGCCCGGCCGGTCGTCGTTGTCGCCACAGTGGGCGCCGCCGGGTCGCACATCGAGGTCGTCCTGGCGCCGTTGCGCGGGCCCTCTGGCGAGCCTGACCGCATCCTCGGCCTCTACGCCCCGTCGGAAACCCTGGCGCTGACCCGCGACGAGTCCCGCCTCCTGACGGCGCGCCTGTCGGTTGGCGCGGGGGCGCCCGCTCGTGCGCCGCTCAGCCTGGCGGCGGTCGGCGGGCGGCGGCTGGCCTAGCCTTCGACCCTCTGAAGGCCGGTCGCGTAGCGCCTCCAGTTCTGGACATAGTGGGCCGCGGAGGCCTTCAGCGCCTCGATCTGTCCCGGCTCCAGCGGGCGCACCACCCTGCCCGGTTGACCCATGACCAGCGATCCGTCCGGGATCACCTTGCCCTCGGTGATCAGGGTGTTGGCGCCGATCAGGCAGTTCTTCCCGATCCTGGCTCTGCCCAGCACGACCGAGCCGATGCCGATCAGGCTGTTGTCGCCGATCTCGCAGCTGTGCAGCATGACCATGTGGCCGACTGTGACGCCGTCACCGATCGTCAGGGGCTCGCCAGGGTCCGAGTGGAGGACGCTGCCGTCCTGGATATTGGTGTCATGACCGATCGTGATGGGGTCGTTGTCCCCGCGCACGACAGCGCCAAACCAGATGCTGGCGCCCGGCTTCAGAATCACGTCTCCTGTAATCGTCGCGTTTGGAGCCACCCAGTATTCGCCCTCAGGCGGACACTGCGGTTTCTTGTCAGCCAACGCATAAATCGTCATGAAAACATTACCTTGTCTTGAGTTGTTTCTTCGCTTTAAGCCTTCGTAAACCACGCTAGCATCATTGTGTTGGTGCGATTCGAGGGTCCATTCGGGCCCCGGATCAGAAGCCGGATCAAGCCCGGTCCGGTCAGACCTCGGGTGGCGTGCGTGGTGCGTTCGGTTCGGCGGCTCGTTCCGCTGGAAGTCTGGTCTTCCTCCGACCCGGGCGGGTGCGTCGCACTCTCTACTCTTCCTCTCACGATCGTTCGAGGCGGTGCTTTCGCGGCATCGCCTTTTTTCATGCCCTGGAGGCGTCCATGACCAAGCGTGCGGCCATCAAGCGTCAGACCCGCGACAGCGTCCGTGATCACGGCGTTCTCGATTCCCGCCAGTTCATGGAGGACTCCAAGGTCCGGAGACTCCCGACCCACGCCGGGCACGGCGCCTGGTCGCCCTATCCCTCCAACGACGATCGCGATCAGGCCTATCTTAAGACGCTGAAACCGAAGTCGGACGGTCAGGCCGAGCTGATGACGGCCATCGACAACCACAACCTCGTTCTGGCCCTGGGGCCCGCCGGCACAGGCAAGACCTATCTCGCCGTGGCCAAGGCCGTAGAGGCGCTGGAGGCCGGCAAGATCGGGCGGATCGTGCTCTCGCGGCCCGCGGTCGAGGCCGGCGAGTCGATCGGCTTCCTGCCTGGCGACATGGAGGACAAGCTGGCTCCCTATCTGCGCCCGCTGTACGACGCCCTGTCGGACAGGCTCAGCATGAAGCGGGTCAAGGCGCTGATGGCCGAGGGCCTGATCGAGATCGCCCCGATCGGCTATATGCGCGGGCGGACGCTGAACAACGCATTCATCGTCGTCGACGAGGCCCAGAACTGCACCTATGTGCAGCTCAAGATGCTGCTTACCCGGCTGGGCTGGCACTCCACCATGGTGGTCACCGGCGATCCCCAGCAGTCGGATCTTTTGCCCGGCATCTCCGGCCTGTCGGACATCGCTGCCCGGCTGGCCCCGGTGCCGGACATTTCGGTGGTGACACTGGCCGAGCGCGATATCGTCCGCCACCCGCTCGTCGCGTCGATGATCGGCGTCCTCTGACGCCCTGGCGGTTCCTGGATCAGGCCGTCGCCGGGTTGCCGGCGGCGGCCTTTTCCTTGGCCAGAGCGAGGCCCTCGGGCGAGCCGCTGGCCGGAGGGCGCGGCCGGCCGCCCATGCGATCGATGGCCGCGAAGACGAACGGGTTCAGCGAGATCGACAGCAGGGCCGCCGCCAGAACCAGGTCGTGCGTCTCTTGGCTCATGCCGCCCAGCTGCATGCTGAGAGCCGCAAGGATGAAGGAAAACTCGCCGATCTGCGCCAGAGCGGCGGCAACCGTCAGGCTGGTGGCGCGATCCAGCTTGAACGCCGTGGTGATCGCCAGCGCCGCCAGTGACTTGCCGACGATGACGATGCCGAGAACGCCCAGAACGGCAAGTGGCTCGCGGATCAGGATGCCGGGATCGAACAGCATGCCGACGGAGACGAAGAACAGCACCGCGAAGGCGTCGCGCAACGGCAGCGACCGCTCGGCGGCGTTATGGCCCAGCGGCGAGCTGTTCAACACCAGACCGGCGAGGAAGGCGCCCAGGGCGAACGAATGGAACAGTTGATACGCAATCCAGGCGATGCCGAGGGCGATGGCGAGAACACCGAGCGTGAACAGTTCGCGCGACCGGGTGTGAGCGATCTTCACCAGCAGCCACGGCAGCACCCGGGGCCCAACCACCAGCATCACGCCGGTGAAGGCCGCCACCTTGAACAGGGTCCAGCCGATCGACTGCGCCAGCACCGCGGGCTCCAGCACCTCGCCCGGCTGGATCACCAGCAGCGGCAGGATGACCAGGGCGATGACGATGACCAGATCCTCGACGATCAGCCAGCCCATCGCCAGCCGCCCGGCCACCGCCTTGACCTGCCCCCGCTCCTCCAGCGCCCGCAACAGCACCACGGTCGACGCCACCGACAGGGCGAAACCGGTCAGGATGGCCTCGAGGTGGCTCATGCCCATCAATCGGCCAAGGCCCCAGCCCAGCGCGGTTGCGGCGGCGATCTGCACCAGAGCGCCCGGGATGGCGATCTTTCGAACCTTCATCAGATCCGCCAGCGAGAAATGCAGGCCAACCCCGAACATGAGCAGGATGACACCGACCTCGGCCAGCTGGGGCGCCAACTCACCATCGGCGACGAAGCCGATGGTGTGGGGTCCCACCATGACGCCAGCGACCAGATAGCCCACCAGCGGCGACAGCTTCAGCCGATTGGCCAGCATCCCCAGCAGGAAGGCCAGCACGAAGCCGCCGACGAGGGTCATGATCAGGCTGTCGGCGTGCGGCATCGGCGCTCCGGAGAGGTTGCGGGGTCGTTCGGTGGCTGGAAGCGCCACACTTGGGGCTTGGGGCTCACCGTGGCAACGGGCGTCGGGCAGGCCGCGCGGCACGATTGCCCCTTCGCGCCTGCGCCCCTTGCTGCTAACCGGACGGCGTCCACATTTCAGCGGTCCGAATGAAAATCTCACGCCTTGCCGTCACGGCTTTCCTCTGCGCCCTGATCGTGGTCGTGCTCGATCAGGCCACCAAGGCCTGGGTGATGTCCGGGCTCGACCTGCGTGAGGTCGGCCGGGTGGAAATCTGGCCGCCGGTCTTCAACTTTTCATGGGTCGAGAACCGCGGCGTCAGCTTCGGCCTGTTCGGTGACGGCTCCGCCCGCTGGATGCTGAGCGCGTTCTCGATCATCGTGGCCGGCGCCCTCGGCTGGTGGGCGCTGCGGGCGGACCGGCGACTGTTGATTACGGCCATCGGCCTCATCATGGGCGGGGCGATCGGCAATGTGATCGACCGCATCCGGTTCGGCTTTGTCGTGGATTTTCTCGACTTCTCCGGCACGGGAGTCTTCCCTTGGGTCTTCAACGTGGCGGACAGCGCAATCACGGTCGGCGTCGTCCTGCTGATTCTCGACAGCCTGCTCTCCGAACGGGCGGCCAAGGTTGGCCTCGCCGCCGAAAAGTCGTAATCAGCCGCTTCCTGTAGGTCCTGCGCGCGCCCGTCCGGCGCCCACCCGATCACCACCGAGATCTTCAATGCGCCTTCGCACCGTCGCCGTCCTGACCTTGTCCACCTCGCTGCTGGCGCTGGGTGCCTGCTCAAGCCTCCGTCAGGGCATCGGCCTGACCAAGGTCACGCCGGACGAGTTCCTGACCGTGTCCACGGCTCCATTGACCGTGCCTCCCGAGTACGGCCTGCGTCCGCCGGCGCCCGGCCAGCCCCGGCCGCAGGAGCTCGCCCCTGAATCCGCGGCCCGCCAGATCCTGCTGGGTCAGCGTCAGGCCGTGACCCGCTCGGAAGGCGAGCAACAGCTGGTCGCCCAGGCTGGCGGCGACCGCGCCGACCCCCTCGCCCGCTATGTGGTTGACGACGAGTTCGGCGATCTGGCCCACAAGGAAGAAGGCTGGGCCAATCGCCTGCTCTTCTGGCGCCGCGACGACGCTTCCAGTCAGGCTGCCACGACGGCACAGACTTCGGAGGGTGCGCTCGTGATCGACGCCGCCAGCGAGTACGCCCGCATGCAGGCCCTCACCGGCGGCCGCGCCGGGATCACCATCGCGCCGCGTCGTGATACCGGCTTCAAGCTTCCGGGGCTCTAGAGCCAGACCTGATTTCTGAAAGGCCCGGCGCTGCAGCGGCCGGGCCTTTTTCGTGTCAGGCCTTCGCCGCGCCCGCCCTCAGTCCCCGCTCGGCCAGGGCGACGATCGCCACCCCGCCCATGGTCAGGGCGGAGCCGGCCAGAATCTGCGCGGTCAGCACGTCACCCATAAAGCCCCAGCCGATCACGATCGACACCACCGGCGTGGCCAGCAAGTAAGGCGTCACCCGCCCCGCCTCGCGCTTTTGCACCAGCCAGAACACCAGCGTCGTGGCCACGACGGACGAGACCAGCCCGGCCCACAGGACGCAGGCCCAGACCAAGGCGTCTGCATTGCGGGCGGCTTCCATCTGGCCGTCCTCGAAGACGGCCGAAGCGAAGGCCAGCGTCGGCAGGGCGACGAGGGCAAGCAGGCCCTGCATCTTCAGCGGCGGAATGGAGGTGGTGCGCCGCGCGATCACGGTCGTCATGGCCCAGGCGGCCGAGCCCGCGATTCCGACGAGGATCGCCTTCCAGTCCGCTATGGCGTGCGGGTCCAGAGTCATCCAGGCGACGCCGATGAATGCCACCGCCATCCCCGCCAGCGCCGCCCGCGACAACCGCTCGCCCAGCGTCAAAAAGGCGAACAGCGCCGTGAACGGCACCCATAACTGCGCCGCAACGGAGACCGGGCTGACATCCTGCGCCAGCCAGAACGCCAGGTAGATCAAGCCGTAATGGACCGGACCGCCCAGCCCCACGATGATGAGCAGGCTCCTCCAGTTCGGGAACGGAGGTCGCACGAACGGAATCAGACAGGCGCCCGCCAGCGCGAACCGCAGCGCGCCCACCATCATCGGCGGCATTGTCTCGGTCGCCAGTTTGGCCGCGGCGTTGTTGACGCCCCAGATCACCACCACCGCGACGATGGCGGCGATCTCTACGGGGGTCAGCGGGCTGCGCGGCTTGTCTGGCGTGATCACCCCGCGGCTATGGCACAGGACGACGGGCTGCGGGCGTCAAAGCGGGTAACGGAGCGTTTCGGCCTCAGAACGGGATGTCGTCGTTGAGGTCGTAGCTCTCCTTCGGACCGCTCGGCTTGTTGGCGCCGCCGGTCGAGAAGCCCGACGAATAATCGTCGTCACCGCCGCCGCGCGACGCTCCACCACCGCCGCCGTCCCGGCCGCCCAGCATGGTCAACTCGCCACGGAACTTCTGCAGCACGATCTCGGTGGTGTATTTCTCGACCCCGGCCTGCTCATATTTCCGGGTCTGGATGGAGCCCTCGATATACACGGTCGAGCCCTTCTTCAGGTAGTTCTCGGCCACCTTGACGATGTTCTCGTTGAAGATGACCACCCGGTGCCACTCGGTCTTTTCCTTGCGCTCGCCGGTGGACTTGTCGCGCCACTGCTCCGAGGTGGCGAGCGACAGGTTTGCGACCCGTTCCCCCGAGTTGAGGGTGCGGATTTCCGGGTCCTTGCCCAGATTGCCGACCAGAATGACCTTGTTGACACTGCCCGCCATCGCCGAGCTCCTTCTTCGTTCTGGCCCGCCGCGCTTCGCGCCGTTCGGGCCGGTTGCTTTCAGACCTGACTAGCGCGCTTGGGCAAGCCGTACGTCAGCTTTCTCGCCGCCATCCACAGCCGCTTTGTTCCATGTTTGTTCCGACCCGTCTAGGGCGCCGGTCCGGCCGCCGGCGCCTCCGGGGGCGCGTTCACGGCGACGGGGGTGCCGTCGATCGCGCGTTGGATCGCGCTCGGGATAGCCAGACGTCCGTCGCCTGTCCGGGCCAGAAGGATGAACCGGGAACCTTCCAGCGTCCGCGAGATCCAGACACCGGCGCGGTCGATGAAGATGAATTGGCCCTGATACGAGCCTACGACCTCATTCCGGCTGCCGCCGAGCCTGAGGAACCTGATGCGCATCTCTTCCAGCCGCGCTGCGCAGAATTCAATCTGGGGCTGCGCATCCGCGACCTTGTTGAACCGGGGCGCTTCCCCTTCGGCCCCCGCTTGAACGGCGTAGCAGACCCCGGCGTCGAACGGCGCCTCGGTGCTCTTCTGACACGCCGCGACGGCCAATGAGCCGGCGACGACGGCGAGGGAGATCAGGTTTGACGGTCTCATCAGCGCAATCCGGGGAACTGGCAGCCGCGGTCCTGCTCGACCAAGGTGCGGAAACGGGTGTTGTCGGAAGACTGTTCCACCCGGCGGGGCACCAGTCTGAGCGTCGTTTCGCCCCACCGGCCGTATTGCGCCTCGCCCGGCCTGACACAGGTCCCGGCGTACAGGGCCTGGACGCAGGCGTTCAGACTCATATTGCCTGAGATCGAGCGCCAGTCGGGGCCGATATGCCTCAGACACGGACTTCCGGAAGCCGGCTGCACGGTCGGCTGCGCCGGCTGCACGACGGTGACAGGCGGTTCAGCTTCCGTCAGCTCGACCGGCGGCAGGGTCGGCGGCGGGCTGAAGGCAGCGGTCGGCGCGGCGGCGAGAGCGCCGGTCTCGTCGAGGCCGACGTCCAGAGCGTTGGTGGCAACTCCGTTCCGTCGTGCGCAATCCGACAGGGTGGCCAAACCGATGTACTGTCCGTCAACGAAGCAGCGCAGCTCGCGGCTCGTGTTCAACTCCGGCGCGTCGGAAACGTCGATCGTCAGGCCGCCCTGCGCGGCTGGCGGCGGAGCGTCGTTGCCGCCCCGGCCGCTGCTGAACAGCAAGGCCAGAACAACGGCCGCGATCACCGCCAGTCCGGCGCCGATCGCGATGAGAAGACGATTGTCCTGAGGCATGAACCGCTCGCGTGGGTGGAGAGCCCAATAACCCCGCGCGAGGCTTGGCCGTCAACGGCCTTGTCGGGACTAGCCGCCCAGACGGGCGAGGGCGGCCTGGTAGTTGGCGAGCTGATTGGTCAGATAGGCGGGAACGGGGCCGCCGGAGCCGGGTGCATTCGTGGCCGGGTTCAGGGCGCGATAGGCGTCCCGCACCGCCTTCATCGCCGCCTGCAGGCGCTCTCCCGCCGTCTTGGCGGACGCCGCATCGTTCAGGGTCAGGCCGGCGGGGAGGTCGAGGCCGAAGGTCTTCACAACATCGTCTCCGGACGAGGCGCCGACATAGCCCGGTGAAAGCCCGAGGCCGGCAAGGGCGTCGCGGCCGGTTTCTCCCGCCGTCAGCACGGCTCCGGTCCTGCCGTTCCGGGCGGTGATCGACAGGCGCTGGAAACCACCGGTGGTGGTGGTGATCTCACCGTCCCGGCCTGTAACAGCGCCGCCTTCAGAAACCACGGAGGCCTTGAGCTTTCCCGCCGACGCGATCTCGATCTTGCGCGCGAGCGTCGCCAGCGTGTCCTTGGCCTCGATGGTCACGGACACTGGCCGGCCGCCATCGGGCGGACTGATGTAGAAGCGATCGCCGACCCGCGCCGATGTCGCGTCGATCAGACGTTTGGAGTCGCTCTGGTCGATTTCGCCCTTGGGCAGACCCAGCCGGTCAAGCACGCTCGCGCCGCCCGCGGCCACCGCAAGCGTCAGGGGCTTGGCCTGATCTCCCTGGCCCGACCATGTTCGTTCGTACTCGACCGCCCCGGTCAGGGGGTCGAGCCGCGCCAGATACCCCTGTGTCGGATCCGTGTCGGCGGCCGTCACGCCCCGGTCCGCCACCCCGGTGATCCAGACCTTGCCGTCGTGAACCTTGACGTCGGCGGCCGTGTCGTCGCCCGCCCCGCCGTGCCAGGTCAGCCGGTCTGTGGGCCCGGCCGTCAGGTCGGCTGACAGGGTCGCGATGAAAACGTCCTTGCCGCCCGAGTGCGCGGCCGTGACCGTTCCGGCCGAAAGTCCGCTGTCGCGGCTGGCGCCGGTCAGGATGACCCGCCCGCCCGAAACCGCAACGCCCGCGATATCGCCGCTGATCTCGCCCAGGTCGCGCATTGACGCGAGGGTCGGCGCGCCGGCGGCGTCGAGGATAAACCGGCGCACGACCGCGCGACCGCTCTCAACCCCTGCGGTATACAGGTCGGAGCCGTCGATGGTCATGGCGTCGACGCTGTCGGCCCCAACCGTCCCGAACTGGGTAGTCGCGGTAGCTTTCGCCACGATGCCCGCGGTCGGATATGGCTCGCCGGCCCTGAAGGCCTGCACATAGCCGTCCCAGCCTCCGACGGTGGAGCCGCCCGGGATCGCCGACTGCGCCCGGCCCGCGATATAGACCGTCCCGTCCGCTCCGAAGCTGACCGCGGTGGCCTCGTCCGCCGCGCGGGCGCCGCGGCGCTGGGTCCATTGTTCTTCGCCGTCCTTGTTGAAGACAGTGACGAAGCTGTCGGCCACGCCGGCGACCTCGCCCGTCTTTCCGGCGTCTGACGCAGAGGTGTTGAGCGAGCCCGTGACCGACCCCGCCACGGCGACGTCGCCGTTGGCGCTGATCGCGATCGCATAGCCGCTGGCGGTTGCGGCCGCGCCGAGTGTCCGTGTCGAGATCAGGCGGCCCGCGGTGTCGTAGCGCATCAGCGCCACATCTTTCACGCCTTTGATGGGCTGGCTGTCCGGACCGGAGGTCACGTCCGCGACAATCCACAGGGTCCCGTCGGACGCCACGGCGCTGGCCCGGAGGGACTCGACCCCGTCGGGCAGCGCCTCCTGCGACAGCCGGCCCTCGACCCAATGAGTTTCCGCGACATTGGCCCCGACCGGCGCAGGGGCAGCGCCACCATCGCTCTGGAACTTCAGCAGCTGCATCCCGGCCCCGGCGCCGGCGGACTGGACCACATAGACGGCGTCGGAGGTGTCGACGGCGGTGAAACCCACGGTCTCGGTCGAGTTGCCCCGGATGGCGAGGGCCCATTTGTCAGCGCCGGCGGGAAGGGTCACAGGCTTGCCGTTGACCTGAAGCGTCTTCGGCTCGGCCCTGATCTGCTCCCGCCCGATCCGGGTGGCGACACCGGCCGCCTCGAGCTCGCCGTTGATGTAGCTCAGCACGCTGTCGAGCGTCCGGGGCGTCGCGCCCATCGCCCCGAGGTCGATCGGCACGGTCGTGGTTCGTGAATCTGTCAGTCCCACCGGAACCCGAATGGTCATGTTGAACCGCACATCGCCCTGAAAGGCGGTCACCGGGGCGCTTGTGGCCCCCTCATGGATGGGACCGGTGAGGGAGTTGGCGCTGTCGCGGGGGACCGCCGCCGTGGTCTTGCTGCTGGTCTTCGCAGTTCCCTGGACCAGGCGGATGCCCTCGAACTCGGCGCTGGACAGCCACGAACCGACTTCGCCCAGCCCGGCGTTGAACCGACGGCTCAACTGGGCCAGTTCCAGCGCGGCCACCCCCTTGATCGAGGCGCGGTTCACGAGGGCGTTGAGCGTGTCGAGCCCCTGATACAGGGCGAACAGTTTGCGATAATCCGGGGAGGCGGACTTGAGATCGAGTTGGGCGGCGCCCTCGTCGATGAACTTGCGACCGCCCAGCGCCGCCCGCACCAGGGCGTCCTGCCTGGGTGCGACGACGGTCGAGGACCAAGGGGGTGTCGGCTGCTTTCGCGCGGTCTGGCCGAGCCCGCCGAACGGCGTGAAGGAGCCGGCGCCGGCCGACGCCCCGCCATACAAACCCAGAAGATAGTTGTTGTTGATCAAGCGCGGCTCCTGCCGCGCAGTATGGGCGTCCGTGCGTAACGGGGGCTTAACGGGAGAGGCAAGAACGCCGTTCCGCGAGACTCGCCCGCCGACTCGGGGAACAATGATCGTCTGCGGTCGTTGATCGAACGCTGGAAGAGAAGGACGCCGTGATGACCGCCTTCGTCAAGACTCTGAAATCGTTGCTTTCCCTGTACGGCTTTGGTCCGCGGACGGCGCTTCGCCGTCGGCCTTCCGCCGTGCGTATCGGCCATGGCGGCGAGCGCCGCCACGCCTGATCATCCGCCGCGGAACAGCGACAGGATGATTTGCGGCGCCTGATTGGCGATCGAGAGCGACTGCGCCCCCAGCTGCTGCTGCACCTGCAGCGCCTGAAGCCGGGCGCTTTCCTTGGCCAGATCCGCATCGACCAGATTGCCGATGCCCGATTCCAGAGTGTCCACAAGCTTGGTGACGAAGCTGTTGTGCGCCTCGATCTGCTTGGCCTGGGCCCCGATCGAACCGAGCGCCGCGTTCAGCTGGGTGATGGATGCGTCCAGCCGGGTCAACGCCTGCGTCGCGCCCGTCAGTGTCAGCAAACTGTCCGACAGCGACAGCTCTACGATCGCGCCGCCCAGGGACAGGTCCTTGGACGTCAGGGTCACGAAGCTGCTGGCGTCTGCGTTGGCGAGGAACCGGATGCCGTTGGTCAGCGATCCGTTCAGCAGGTTGCCACCATCGAAAGTGGCGTTGCTGACCTGCGACGCAATGGCCTTGAGCAGCGCCCGGAAGTCATTGTCCAGCAGCTGGCGCGACTGGGTCTTGAGCGACCCGTCCTTGGCCGCAACGACCTTTTCCTTGAGCTGGTTCAGCAGGTCCGAGACTGACTCGCCTGCCGAGAGCGCCACGTCTGCGAGCGATGTCGCGCGGTCGAGGCTCTGCTTGACCGCGCTCAGCGCGCCGATATCCGCCCGCTGACCCTGGGCGATGGCCCAGATGGCCGCATTGTCCTTGGCGCCCTGCACCTTCAACCCGGTGGAGATGCGGCCCTGGACATCGCCCAACCGCTCGTTGGTGCGGGTCAGGTTCTGCAGCGCGATGGCCGCGGAGTTGTTGGTATGGACGCTATTCGTCATCCGACTCAGCCCTGTGAGGTTTCGCCAAGGCTAGAGGTGCAACGGTGCACACATGGTTAACGGCTGTTCACCACGACGAAACCCCGCGCCGGGAGCCCCCTGCGCGGCCGAATGAAATATGTGCAGCGCCGTCAGGCCTTGGTGTCGATGACCGAGCCGGAGCTGTATTCCGCCGTCTGCATCAGATCGACGATCTGTTCGCGAGGCAGTTGCTTGACGACCTCGCCGGTCACCCGGTCCATCGTCTTGTAGATGAAGGATCCGGCATGCGGCCCCTCTTCGATCACCAGCCGGTAGCGCGCGTTGCGCTCCGCCTCTTCCGAGGCCCTGGAATCGGAGAAGTCGCCGCCCGTAGTGGAACCGGCGGCGGCGGCAGGCAGGACGGGGAACGCGGTTACTGTGGCGACCTTCGCATTGTTTTGCATGGCTCCTTCCGGCGGGTTCTAGCCCGACGGCTTTCCCAAAAAGGGACTGGATCGGTCGGGCGGGGCTCGCGAGGAGCCCCGCCCTTCCGGTCGATCCTTAGCGGAACAGTCCGAGCAGGATGGAGGTCGAGGAGTTGGCGATCGACAGCGCCTGCACACCCAGCTGTTGCTTGGTTTGCAGAGCCTGCAGTCGGGCGCTTTCCTTGGCCAGATCGGCGTCCACCAGGTTGCCGACGCCGGCTTCCAGAGCGTCCTGGAGCTTGCCGACGAAGGTCAGGTGGGTCGAGAACGACTTGGAGCCGGTGCCCAGGCGAGCCAGGGAGGCCGAAACCTTGTCGATCGAGGCGTTGACCAGACCCAGGGCGGTCGTGGCCAGCGCGGCGGTGCCGATGGTGGTGGTGGCGGCAACGGTGACGTTGGTTCCGCCCAGCAGCAGGCTTTCGCCCTTCACCTGGATGGTCGAACCCGCCGTGTTGGACAGGGCCTTGTAGCCATTGGTCGTGGTCGAGTTGTCGAGCAGGTTCACGCCGTTGAACTTGGCGTTGGCGACGACGGTCGAGATTTGGTCGCGGATGGCCTTGAAGTCTTCGTTCAGGGCCGAACGCGCCGAGGTGGTCAGGCTTCTGTCGGTCGCGGCGAGAGCCTTTTCCTTCAGCTGGCTGAGCAGATCGGAGACCGATTCGCCGGCGGCCAGGCTGACGTCCACGGCCGACTGGCCGCGGTTCAGGCTGCTTTTGACAGCGTTCAGGGCGCCGATTTCAGCGCGCTGGCCCGTCGCGATGGCGAAGATGGCGCCGTTGTCCTTGGCGGACGAGACGTTCTTGCCGGTGTTGATGCGGTTCTGGACCGTGGCAAGTTCGTTGTTCGTGACTTGCAGGGCCTGCAGGGCGACCATTGCGCCCACGTTCGTGTTAACGCTGTTCAGCGCCATGACGATAATCCTTGTTTCAAGGTGTCCGACGCCATTTTGGCTGCCGGGAGCATTTTGCTCGAAGCCCTCGCAGCAAGGACAGGACCACTCGCCCAGTGGTCGTGCCAACGATCCTGTCGTTGTTTTTGCTACGTTAGTTCCTGTTAAGCACGTCGCTCGCCCGGCAAATTCCGCCGGGGCCAGGCATTAATTGCCGCCCGACCCCGGCAGCTTGTGCCGTCGGTCGTCAGGGCGGTATCGGCCATCCCCGCCTGCGTGCCGGCGCGGGCGGGGGCGATCCTGCAGCGCCCGCTCCGCCAACAGCGTATCGACCGCCAGATCGCGGGCGGCGTCGCACAACACCAGCGCCGCGCCCCTCGTGACGTAGGAAACCTCGAGATCGGCCAGGGTCGCGCCCTCAGGCAGCCGGTCCAGCCGGCACGGCGTCGCCGCGGCCTCCGGCAGGATCAGCCGCGGCGACGGCGCAGACGGCGGGGGCGGCGTCGCACAGCCGGCGGTCATGCTCACGCAGACGAGCAAGGCGAGCGGAATCCAGCGGGATCGGGGCGTCATGGACGGTCCTTGCCAATGTGGTTGCGCGCTCGGTGACAGTCGCCACCGACACAGAGAGGCGGTGATGGTCGTCGAGCTGGCGCTGCTGCGCTTCGCGGCCCGCCGCCTCGCGTCGCCGCATCTCCAGCCCGGACTCGGCGGCTGCGGCCCGCGTTCCCGCGGCGCGGAGCCTGCGGCCGCTGACGTCGAACGGATCCCACCGAAGCCCGAGGCCGTGTCCGGCCACCGCCAGCAGGGAGCAGAGCGCAAGCACGGTCAGGCCCCATCCCAGCGGGGTGAGGGCGCGCAGGAGAACCGGCGGCCGACTCACGGGAACGCCTTCCGGTCCAGCTCGAAATGAGGGCCGTCGCGCAGGGTGGGCCAGTCGCCGCCCCACACCACCGCTGTTCCCTGCCGAACAGCGGCCGCCTTGAACGCGGCGGCGATCCGAGGATACAGCGGCCAGTCCCAGCGCACCTGCCCATCGACCAGCGCCGCCACATCCACGGCATGGCCCGTGAGGTGACGGGACTTCAGCGTGCGGCTTGCGCCGGCCCGGACAAGCGCGGCCTGACGCTGCGGGGTTCGCAATCCCTCCGTCACCAG
>DASRWP010000248.1:0-4042 GCA_035654535.1 Brevundimonas sp. | reverse complement strand
CGCCACGTTCATCCGGAACGTCCCGGACCCTGACCGATAACCGCGCATCCGCTCGCGGAAGTCGGTGGGCACCGCCGCCGGGTCCACCAGCCGGTCGAAAAGCAGGCGCGGATGCAGGTTGGAGACCACCGCCCTGCCCTCGACCACGTCGCCGGCCTCCGTGACGGCGCCGACGGCCCGTCCCTTGCGCGTCAACACCTCGCCGACCGGCGCATCGAGGCGGATATCGACGCCGGCCTCTCTGCAGGCGGCGGCCATGGCCTGGGTGATGGCGCCCATGCCGCCTATGGCGTGACCCCAGACCCCCTTCCTGCCGTTCACCTCGCCGAAGACGTGGTGCAACAGCACATAGGCGGAGCCCGGCGTATAGGGGCTCGCATAGTTGCCGACGACGCTGTCGAAGCCGAACAGCGCCTTGATCGGGTCGGTCTCGAACCAGCCGTCCAGCCAGTCGCCGGCCGACTTGGTGAAAAGGTCCAGCAGGTCGCGACGACCCTCGATGTCCAGCCCTGCCGCCCGCCGCCCAAGCGACGCGCCCTTCAACAGTTCAGGCAGCATGGCCGTCCAGCCACCGTCGACCACGTTCGGCGGGGCCTTAAGGATCCAGTCGCGCAGCACGGCGGCCACGACCTCCAGCCGCGCTTCATAATCGGACAGCCGTTCGGCGTCGCGGGTGGAGAATTTGGCCAGTTCGCCCCGGGTCCGCCCCTCGCCCGCGAGCAGATAGCGACCGTCGTCGAATGGCAGAAAGTTGGACACCTTGCGCTCGACCACCCGCAGGCCGTGCCGCGCCAGCTCAAGGTCGGCGATGATCTTGGGGTTCAGCAGACTGACGGTGTAGCTGGCGGTGGAGTTACGGAACCCGGGGTGAAACTCCTCGGTCACCGCTGCGCCGCCGACCACGTGCCGCCGCTCCAGCACGGTGACCTTCAGCCCGGCCTTGGCGAGATAGAAGGCGCACACCAACCCGTTGTGGCCCCCGCCGAGGATGACGACGTCGGTTTCAGTTTTCGCCATGTGGCCTCCAGTCTCGGTCGGTCTAGCACGCACCTCGCCTCCGCTCTGCCAGGCGCACGGCCCGACTTGAAGAACATTGATCGCCCAGATTGGCCTCGGCGCGGTCAGGGCATAGGGTGCGTGCATCGAAAATCGGAACCTGCGCCATGTCCGACGCCACGACCTTGCCAATCAAAGCCCTCTATGAAGGCTTCGCCGCGGGCGACATAGCCGCCGCGGTTGCCGGCTTCCATCCCGAGATCGTCTGGAACGAGGCGGAGAACCTGAAGTACGCCGACGGCAATCCTTACGTCGGCGCGGATGCTGTCATAGCCGGCGTCTTCGCCAGGATCGGCGGCGAGTTCGATGGCTTCACCGCCACTCCGGGCGACTGGATTTCGGGAGAAGACCGCGTCGCCGTTCTGGGACGGTACGGCGGGCGTCACAAGACCACCGGCAAGGCCCTCGACGCCGCCTTCGTCCACGTCTTCACCGTCGCTAATGGCCAGATCACGGCCTTCGAGCAACACACCGATACGGCACAGTGGAGAGCGGTCGCCGGTTAGGCGCGTCCGTCCGGCCCCGACTTGAGGGCGCTGCGGTCCGCGAGCGGCTCTTCCTCCGGCCGGTGGACCAGAGACACCAGCACCACGCTGATCATCATCAGCAGAAACCAGCTGCCCAGCTTGGCCAGCGACACCGGTTCCCAGCCGTCGTTCTGGCCCGGGTAGACCCAGGCATTGGCCCAGGTGCCGAGATTCTCGGCAAACCAGATGAACAGCGCGACGAGGAAGAAGCCGGGCAGGAACGGCATCGACCGACGCCGCCGGTCCGGGGTGAAATAGAACCAGCCCCTGCCGAACAGCGCCGCTGTCACGACGAACAGCCCCAGCCTTATGTCCGGCAGCCAGTGGTGGGCGAAGAAGTTGACGTAGATCGCCGCCGCCAGCAGCCAGGTCGTCCAGAGCGGCGGATAGTGACGGAAGCGCATGTCGAAGATGCGCCAGATGCGAGCGATGTAGCTGCCCACCGCCGCGTACATGAAGCCCGAGAACAGCGGCACGTCGCCGATCCGCAGCAGCGACGGCTCCGGATAGATCCACGAGCCCGCGGCGGTCTTGAACAGTTCCATGATCGTGCCGACGATGTGGAAGACGAGGATCACCCGCGCCTCCTCCCAGCTCTCCAGCTTCAGCGCCAGCATTCCGCCCTGGATGGCCAGCGCCCCCAACACCAGGAAGTCGTAACGTGCGATCGGCGCCCCCTCCGGCCACCACAGGCGGGTCGCGATCAGCAGCGTCAGCATCGCCCCGCCGAACAGGCAGGCCCAGCCCTGCTTGATGCCGAACATCAGGAATTCGAAG
The DNA here is from genome assembly GCA_035654535.1 of Brevundimonas sp. Taxonomy (GTDB): domain Bacteria; phylum Pseudomonadota; class Alphaproteobacteria; order Caulobacterales; family Caulobacteraceae; genus Brevundimonas. The sequence continues at coordinate 1,682 of DASRWP010000248.1, read as the reverse complement.
CCCCACCGGCTCCACGTGCGCCGGTCGGACCAGAGCTGCAGCCGCTCCAGCAAGTGGCGGCCCCAGGTTTCCAGCGGAAGGCGTAGCGGTTCGGTCATGGCCCGACCGTGGACGACCTCCGCCAACAAGGCATGAGCAAATCCTGAGGAATTGCCGCGGCGGGGCGTTTAGCCCCGTCCGCGATACGTCGGCACGCCCTGGTCCGGCAGCCACAGGCCCTCGGGCGCGGGGCCGGTCTGCCAGAAGACGTCGATCGGAATGCCGCCGCGCGGATACCAGTAGCCCCCGATCCTCAGCCATTTCGGTTGCAGCAGGTCGGCGATCTTCTTGCCGATGGCGACGGTGCAGTCCTCGTGGAAGGCGCCGTGGTTGCGGAAGCTGGTCAGATACAGTTTCAGCGACTTGGATTCGACCAGCCAGTCGCCCGGCGCATAGTCGATGACGACGTGGGCGAAGTCGGGCTGACCGGTCACCGGACACAGGCTGGTGAACTCCGGCGCGGTGAACCGGGTCAGGTACAGGGTCCCGGCGTGCGGGTTCGGCACCCGCTCCAGAACGGCGGTCTCGGGGCTGGTCGGCGCGGCGGTCATCTGGCCCAGCTGGTGCAGGCCTGAGGTGTCGGTGGTCATGGCGGCGGTTTAGCCTCCCTCGCCCGGTTCGTCATCATTTGCCTTCCCCCGCGACAGCCCGCTATCCGTAGCCAAAGACAACGGGGACGATCGCCATGACCATTCCGGCTTCGCTGCAAAAGGGCCTGGCGCTGCCGGTCATCGCCGCGCCGATGTTCCTCATCTCCGGACCCGATCTGGTGGTGGAGTGCTGCAACGCGGGCGTGATCGGCACCTTCCCTTCGCTGAACCAGCGCACCACCGAGGGCTATCGGGACTGGCTACGCGAGATCAAGGGCCGGCTAAACCCCGACGCCGCCGCCTTCGGGGTCAACCACATCGTCCACCCGACCAATCCTCGGCTGATGGCCGACATGATGGTGTCGGTCGATGAGCAGGTGCCGCTGATCATCACCTCGCTGGGCACGGTGCGCGATGTCGTCGAGGCGGTGCATGGCTATGGCGGCGTGGTCTTCCACGACATCGCCAACGTCCGTCATGCCCGCAAGGCGGCGCAGGCGGGGGTCGACGGACTGATCCTTGTGGCGAACGGCGCAGGCGGCCACGCCGGGGTGGTCAATCCGTTCGCCCTTGTGGCCGAGGTCCGCACCTTCTTCGAGGGGACGATCATCCTGTCCGGTTGTCTCTCGACCGGCTCGGACGTGGCCGCCGCGACCATGATGGGCGCGGATTTCGCCTATATGGGCACCCGCTTCATCTCAACGACCGAGTCGATGGCGCAGGGCGAATACAAACTGATGATCGTCGATGCGGGAGCCAGCGACATCACCTACACCGCGGCCGTGTCCGGCATACCGGCCAACTTCCTGACGCCGTCCCTGATCGCAAATGGCATCGACCCCAAATCCCTTCCGGAGCACAAGCTGGACATGGGCGAGGAAGCGCGGGCGTGGAAGACGGTCTGGTCAGCCGGTCAGGGCGCCGGCGCGGTGCATGACATAGTTCCCACGTCCCAGCTTATTCGTCGGCTCAAGGACGAATTTTTGCAGGCTTGTGACGAATTCGACAAAAAGCGGCTCTAGACCCGGCCTGTCGCTGACAGAAGGCCGATTC
>DASRWP010000247.1:0-1585 GCA_035654535.1 Brevundimonas sp. | reverse complement strand
GAGGAGCTGGCCCTCTCCCACGACCTCCCCCGCGTGCTGCTGGACTGGCGCCAGCTGTCCAAGCTCAAGGGCACCTACACCGACGCCCTGATCGAGGCGCTCGACCCCGCCACCGACCGCGTTCACACCTCCTATCAGCTGGCCGCCGCCACCACCGGCCGCCTCGCCTCGTCCGACCCCAACCTGCAGAACATCCCGATCCGCACCGAGACCGGCCGCCAGATCCGTCAGGCCTTCATCGCCGCCCCCGGCCACGTCCTGATCAGCGCCGATTACAGCCAGATCGAGCTGCGCCTGCTGGCCCACATCGGCGACATCCCCGAGCTCAAGCGCGCCTTCGCCGCCGGCATCGACATCCACACCGCCACGGCCTCCGAGATGTTCGGCGTCCCCGTCGACCAGATGGACCCGGAGACCCGCCGCCGCGCCAAGGCGATCAATTTCGGCATCGTCTACGGCATCAGCGCCTTCGGCCTGGCCGCCCAGCTGAACATCGACCAGGGCGAGGCCGGCGCCTACATCAAGACCTATTTCGAGCGCTTCCCCGGCATCCGCGCCTATATGGACTCCATGAAGGCCCGCGTCCGCGAGACCGGCGCCGTCGAGACCGTGTTCGGCCGCCGCATCCACATCCCCGCCATCCACTCAAAGTCAGGCGCCGAGCGCCAGTTCGGCGAACGCGCCGCCATCAACGCCCCCATCCAGGGCGCCGCCGCCGACATCATCCGCCGCGCCATGATCCGCATGCCGGGGGCGCTGGCCGACGCCGGCCTCTCGACCCGCATGCTTCTGCAGGTCCACGACGAACTGGTCTTCGAGGCGCCTGAGGCGGAGGCGGAGCGGGCCATCCCCGTGATCAAGCGGGTGATGGAGGGGGCGGCGGAACCGGCCGTGGCGCTGACGGTGCCGCTGGTGGTGGAGGCTCGGGCGGCGGGGAATTGGGACGAGGCTCACTAGGGGACGGCGCAGAGGGTGGCCATGTCGACCGATTGGGGTGATGGTCGAGAAAGGTCACAGTCGATCATCAAGCGGAGCGCCAGATGACGTCCCTCCACGCGTTCAAGACCATGATCGGCGCCATGGCTCTGGCCGCGGCCCTCCCGAGTTCGGGCAGCGTCGCCCAGACCCGCGGCCAGTCCATGTTGATCGAGTTGGCCGGCGCGGCTGAAGGGCCGGGACTGGGTGACCCGGATGGCAGCGGCACGGCGGAACTGCTCATTGACGTCGAGAATGGCCGGTTTTGCTACGTACTGACCGTTGAGGGCATCGCTCCGGCACGGCTCGCGCACATCCACCAGTCTCCCGTGGGTGAGGCTGGCGGCCCGATCGTCGTCACCCTTCAGCCTCCGACGGACGGCGACAGTGAGGGTTGCATCGCCATTTCGCCCGAACTCGCCCGATCACTCGTGAACAACCGTGCCGCCTATTACGTCAACGTCCACAACGTGGAACATCCCGGCGGCGCCGTGCGCGGACAGCTTGGTTAGGCGGCCGTGCGTGCGGGCTTGGCAGGCGCTGGCAGAGCCGGTTCGCTCAACCTGACGATCAGTTCGTCCAGCGGCAGCGGCCGGGCGATGAAATAGCC
>DASRWP010000246.1:0-3919 GCA_035654535.1 Brevundimonas sp. | reverse complement strand
CGAGCGGCTGAAGGCGGAGCTCCGGCCCGGGCGGCGGCTCGCGATCATCGGCGGCGGATATGTCGGGCTGGAGGCCGCGGCCTCGGCCCGCGCCCTTGGCGCGGAGGCTGTCGTGGTCGAGCGCATGGACCGCGTACTGGCGCGGGTCGCCTCGCACACGCTGTCGGAATTCTTCACCGGCTATCATCGTCGGCAAGGAGTCGAGATTCTGACCTCGGCCGAGGCCGCCGCCTTCGAGGACGCCGGCGTCCGGCTGATTGACGGGCGCCTGATCGAGGCGGATTCAGTGCTTGTCGGCGTCGGCGCGTTGGCGTGCGACCAGCTGGCGCGGACCGCCGGGCTGCCGTGCGAGGACGGCATTGTGGTCGATGAGGCGGCCCGGACCTCGGACCCCGCAATCTGGGCCATCGGCGACGCGACCTTCCGCCCGGTCCCTGTCCACGGCGGCCGTCGGCATCGGCTGGAAAGCGTGCCGAACGCGCTCGAGCAGGCCAAACAGGCCGCTGCGTCCATCACCGGACGCGCTGCCCCGACCCCCGAAGTGCCGTGGTTCTGGTCCGATCAGTATGACCTGAAGCTCCAGATCGCCGGGTTACCTTACGGCTCCGATCGTCAGGTCGTCCGCGGCGACGTCGAGGCCGCCGCCTTCGCCGTCTTCTATCTGACCGGGGACCGGATCGTGTGCGTCGAGGCGGTCAATGCACCGGCCGAATTCATGGCGGGCCGGCTGATGATCGCGCGGGGACAGTCCATCGACTGGACGAAACTCGCCGACCGCTCCCTCTCGATGAAGGATGTCGCCGCCTCCCGGGCGTAACGCGCGTCAGAACCTTGCGGCGAGGGTCAGTCGGGCGTTCAGCGGGGCGCCGGGCGAGATGTTGAAGTTGTTGTGCGCGTCCGCGAAATAGCCCGTGTCGAACAGGTTTTCGACGTTCAATTGCAGATCGACCGTTTCGTTGAGCTTGAAGAAGATCGCGGCGTCCACGCGGGTGAAAGCGGGCAGGCGCGTCGTCGCCGGCGATGTCCGGATGGCCGCGTACTGGCTGGACTGGTGGATGACGCCAAGGCCGAAGCCGAGGCGGCGGGTCGCGTCATAGCGGTTCCACAGACTCGCCTGTTGTTTCGGCGTCTGGGCGAGACGCACTGACTCGTTCCCCCGCAAGCGCGCATCCAGCCACGAATAGCCGCCGCTGATCTGCCAGTTCGGTGAAATGCGGCCCGTGACGGCCAGCTCGAACCCCTCTGTCCGGGTCTCGCCCACGTTGATGGTCAGGGTCGGGTTCAGCGGGTCAGGGGTCGTCGCATTGGTGCGGTCCAGCCGGAACAGGGCGGCTGTCAGGTTGAGGTTGGGCCGGACGTCCCATTTGACGCCGACTTCGTGGTTCGTGAATTCCTCCGGCTCGAGGTTCTGCTGGGTGGGGGTCAGGCTCAGGAATTGGTCGCCGGAGCGCGGCAGGAAGGACTGGCTGTAGCTGCCGTATACCGAGACGTTCGGCTGCGGTTTGTAGATGAGGCCAAGGCGGGGCGAGACCCGGCTGTCGGAGCGGGCGAAGGGGCGGTCCGGGTTGGGCTGGAGGTCCAGGCCCTCAATGTCGAAACGATCGTAGCGGAGGCCGGCGACGACCTCGACTTGCTCGCCGATGCTGATCTGATCCTGGGCATAGACCGAGACGGATTCGACGTTCGACACGGTGTCGCGACTGAGCGTCGGAAAGGTCACGGTGGGAAATAGGGGGTTGGCCAAGCTGAAGCTGGCGTTTGACAGGACTCCGTTGCGGCGTTGGTTGGCCGAGTCCTGATCCGCGTATTCGAGGCCGAACAGGACCTTGTGATCCGTTCCGCCCACCGACGTTTCCCAGACCAGATTGCTCTGGAGCAAAAGGTTCTGCCGGGTGGTGGGGTCCGTGTAGGCGGACAGCGGAACCGTCCCGGTCTGACTTGTGGCCGCTCCGTTGGCGAAGACGTTGGTGTAGACCTTGTCGTAGTCGCCGTAGAGGACGGTTGTGGAGACCTCGACGCCATCCGCGATCACGCCGTCGAGCCGCAGCTTGAGAATACTGGCCTCAAGAGTTGTCCGGTTGACCCCCGGCACGCCGAAGAACTGGTCCCGGTAACCGGTGACCGGCGCGCCGCCGAGAGAGGGAACGCCGCGATCCGTGACACGATCGTCGTTGATGTATTCGTAGGACAAGCCGACCCCCCAGCCGGCTCCAAGATCGACCGCCACATAGGGGTTCAGGGCGTATCGTTCGCCGTCATAGAAGTCCCGGTGGTTGCCGAGCGTCTCGAACACAGCGTTGAGACGGAATGCGGCCCTGTCGCTGATCGGCGCGTTGACGTCCGCCGAGACGTCCCAAGCGCCAAGGGTGTCGGCGCTGGCCCGGCCGTTTGAGAAGGCGCCGCCTGCGCTGGGGGTCTTCTGGACGCGGTTGAGGATGCCCCCGCCGCCGCCGCGTCCGAAGATCAGGGCGTAGGGTCCCTTCAGCACCTCGACCCGCTCGAGATTGTACAGGCCACGGAAATACTGGACGTCGTCCCGAACACCGTCGAGGAAGAAGTCGGCGGTGGTGTTCTGTCCCCGCAGCGTGATCTGGTCGCGATTGCCCTCGCCCTGCCCGACGGTGACACCAGGCACGTAGCGCAGCGTCTGGCCGAGGCTGCGCATGGCTTGGTCGTCCAGTTGCTCGCGGGTCACGACATTGACTGTCTGGGGCACGTCGAGAAGGGGGGTGTCGGTTCGGGTCGCCGTGACCGAATCGACGGCGACATAGCCACGCGCTTCTCCGGTGACGAGGATCGAGGCGAGCTCCGAAGCAGGCTCCTGGGCTATCGCGAGGGTTGGGCCCGCCATCATGAGAGAAGCCGAAACCAGAAGGGTACGCATCGTTGATTGTCCGCCAAACTCGTAGGAGTGGGACGCAGTAATGCGAGGCATTCGCATTCGCAAGAATAAACTGAGCTGGTCGCGCACCTGTCGCGGCCCCGGATCCGGGCGCCGGTCTGCGGGCCTCAGTACACGTCCCGCCGGTAGCGGCCCGCCTCGCTCAGCGCCACCAGCTGGTCGGCCCCGAGCGCCGCCTCCAATGCGGCCTGAACGTCCCGGGACATACCTTCAAGACTGCCGCAGACATAGATCGCGGCGCCGCGCTCGACCCAAGCCGCCAGCTCGAATGCATGCTCTTCGATCAGGGCCTGGACATAGCGCCCGTCACCGGTGTCCCGCGAAAAGACCCGGTCGAGACGGGTCAGGGTTCCGTCCGCCACGGCCGCCTTCAGCTCTTCGTCGAGGAAGGCGTCACAGGCCCGGGTCCGTTCGCCGAACATCAGCCAGCTTCCGCCCTGCGGCCGACCGGCCCGACTCCTCCAGTGCGCCCGCAGCCCGGCCAGACCCGTGCCGTTGCCGACCAGGATCAGCGGAGTCTCCGGCGACGGGCTGTGGAAGCCGCGGTTGGTGCGGATCCGCATGTCCACCTGGTCGCCCGGCGCCAAGGCGCCGGTGAGCCAGCCCGACGCCAAGCCAGGCTTGCCGTCGGGTCCCGTCATGCGGCGGATAATGAACTCGACCGAGCCATCTTCCGGCAACGAGGCCACCGAATATTCGCGGCTCCCGGCCGACATGCCGTCCGGACCGGGCGGTAGGCCGATCTCGGCGATGTCGCCGGCCGCCCACACCGGGGCATGGTCGACGGGCTCAAACGCCAGCAGATGCGCCTCGCCGCCGGGGCTGCCCGGGTTCAGGTGAACGCGCCTGGCCAGACGCCAACGGTCGAAGGCGGGCGGACACCAGTCCGCAGCCGCCGCCGAGCCCGTCAGCTGCGCCAGCTGGTGCTGCCAGTGCCGCAGGGCTCCGGCGTCGCCATCGTCGACCTCGAGGTGGTCGAACAAGGGGCGGGCTCCAGACCGCAACAGCCAGCCGTCC
>DASRWP010000245.1:0-16174 GCA_035654535.1 Brevundimonas sp. | reverse complement strand
CATGCCCGGACGCGGCCCGCCGTCCGGGCCGACCACCGGCACGCCCCACTTCAGATCGCGGGTGATGCCGCGGTCGATCAGCCCCTCGTCGAGATGCTTCAGCGCGATCGAGCGGGCCAGCGTCTGCCAGTCGGACTTGGTTCCGATCCAGTCGCGGATGCGCTGCTCGAGCTTCGTCTGCAGCAGATACAGGTGCCGCGTGTCGCGCACCTCGAGATTCCGGGAGCCTGACACCGCGGAATAGGGATCGATCAGGTCGACAGGATCCAGCAGCCGTCCACAGTTGTCGCACTGGTCGCCACGCGCGCCGACATGGGCGCAGTGGGGGCAGGTGCCCTCGACGTAGCGGTCAGGCAGGAAGCGGGCGTCATCGACCGAATAAACCATCCGGTCGACCCGCTCCTCGATGAGGCCGTTCTGCTCCAGCACATCGGCGAAATGCTGCGTCAGCCGGTGGTTGGGCGCGTTCGAGGACCGCCCGAACCAGTCGTAGCTTAGGCCGAAGGCCTCGCCGGCCGCCTTCTGGATCTGGTGCTGCTCGTCGCAGTAGGTGCGGACATCCTGCCCGGCCGCCGCCGCCGCCAACTCGGCCGGTGTCCCGTGCTCGTCGGTGGCGCAGATGTAAAGAACCTCATGCCCCTGCGCCCGCTTGAACCGCGCCCAGACGTCGGCCGGCAGCATCGAGCCGGCCAGATTCCCCAGATGCTTGATGCCGTTGATGTACGGCAGGGCCGACGTAATGAGGATGCGGGCCATGAGAATCCGTGTCGTGGGGAGGCGACCATATAGAGAGTGGCGGCTTCCGCGGCAAAGCCTCGTCGGACCGTCGCCGTCATAAACACCGGGCTCGTCACGGGCCGACCGTCATGCATGATGAGGCATTGGAGATTCCGATGCGCCCCCACCCCTTTCCCGCCTCGGTCGCCGCCCTTGGTTTCGTCGCAGTCGCCTGCGCAGCACACTCCGCGTCAGCGCAGGCTCTCGTCACCGTCCGGGAAGACCACGCAGCGCTGGCTGGAAAATGGAGCGAACGCGAGGTCGATTGTGGCAACCACCCATCTCACACCCGTCCGGTGCGGGAACTCGTAGTTACTCCTGATGGCCGGTTCACACTCACCTGGGAGCCGTTCGAGAGCTACACGGACTACTGGGGAGTCGTCGTCCACGACGCGGGAGCCGGCATCTTCCGGCTGGAGATCACTGGCGCCAACAGCTACCCGCCGCCAGAACAGTACCTGACGGGCGCCGCCGAATTGGCGGAAGATGGCCGACGGCTCATTCTCGACGGCGTCGATCTGGGCGACGGCCAGCGCCATGAATGGGGCCGACGCTGTCGCTACGTGTTCGGCAGGATCTGACGGTCAACCGGCAACCTGCGCGCCACCCGCATGAACCGCCCTGTCAATAGCACCGACGACACCAGACTGGCGATGATGACTGCCCAGACAAGGCCATCGACGCCGATCCCATGCGCCAGCCACCAGCCGAGCGGCATCATGACCAGCGTGTAGGCCGCGAAATGCATGATGGTCGGCCACCATACGTCGCCCGCCGCCCGGTTAGCTGAGGCCGAAACCACCTGAATCCCGTCCGCCACGAAGAACAGCGTGGCCAGCACGAGCGCCGGGATCACCACGGCCAGAAGCTCCGGGTCGCGGTTGTAGGCGCTGGCGACCCACGGCGCTGTCGGCCAAAGCACCAGCGCGACCAGCAGCGTCAGCGCGATGACCACCGCTATCCCTACCAGACCCGCGCGGAGCACGCCGCGGCCATCCCCCGCCCCATAGGCGCGCCCGACCAGCACGGCCGTCGCGGAGGACAGCCCCATCGGCACCATGAAGACGATCGCGGAGACGTTCAGCACGATGGTCCACGCTGCCGTCTCGATCGCTCCCAGCCGCCCGGCGATGAATGTCATGGCCGCGAAGGCCCCGACTTCGATAAAGTAGCTTGAGCCCGCCCCATAACCGATTTTGCGTTGCTCGCGCTCGGCGGCGCGGTCCCGGGCAGGGCGGCGGAACACGCCGATCTCGCGCGCCTCCGGAAGCCGCAGGATGTAGACGATCAGGAACACCGCCAAGGACGTCCGGGCGAAGAAGGTCGCCCAGGCCGAGGCGATCGCGCCGTCCACGCCCAGCCCCAGCATGTCGGGCACGAGCAGCAGGTTAAGCGCAAGGTTCACGCCGTTGGCGACCCACATGGCCCACATCCCGGCGCGGGGGCGGTTCATGGCCTCGAGGAAGAACTGGGCCGCCACGCTGACCAGATAACCGGGCATCGACAGGGCGAAGACGATCAGGACCGGAGAGGCTCCCTCCCCCAGCCCGTCGGCCAGCCCCATATTCTGCAAGGCCCACGGTCCAATCAGGATCAGGCCCAGCATCGAGCCGACGCCCAGCAGAAGGGAATAGGAGACGCCGCGGCGAAGCACCCCCCCGACTTCAGCCCGCCGCCCCTCTCCGAGGAAACGCGCCGTCATCACCTGCACGCCCATCATGAGCCCGACCGCCGTGGTCACCACGATCGCCGTCGGCGCCAGCGCAAGCGAGCTGTAGGCGAGCTCCAGCCCGGAATAGTTGCCGACGACGATCACGTCGGTCAGGCCCATCGTCATGATGCCGATGCGCGCCAGCACCACCGGCCACGCGAGGTGCAACAGGTCTTTCAGGGTGGCGCGGGTCTGGAGGCTGAGCAGGGTCATGGGCCGCGCGACAGGCCACGCCGACGGTGCGAGGTCAACACCGGCCTGTCAGATACTGAGGTGAACCGGCCGCTTCCCCACGCCCGCGAAGCCGCCTAAACCAGCCCCATGCCCAAGCTGACGTCCGCCATCGACCCGAACAGCCCCGCCTTCAAGGCGCTGGACGCCCACAACCGGGCCCTTCGTGATGAATTGCGCGAAAAGGTCGCCAGGGCGGCGCGGGGCGGTTCCGACGCCTCGCGCGAACGCCATGTCTCGCGCGGCAAGCTCCTGCCACGGGACCGGGTCGAACGGCTGCTGGACCCGGGCTCGCCCTTTCTCGAGATCGGTCAGCTGGCCGCCAACGGCATGTATGGCGACGCGAAGGATCCCGACGGAGCCCCCGGCGCCGGGATGATCTGCGGCGTCGGCCGGGTCTCGGGCCGTGAGGTGATGATCGTCGCCAACGATCCGACGGTGAAGGGCGGGGCCTACTTCCCCCTCACCGTGAAGAAGCACCTGAGGGCGCAGGAGATCGCAGAGCAGAACCGCCTGCCCTGCGTCTATCTGGTCGATTCCGGCGGGGCCAACCTGCCCCACCAGGCCGAAGTGTTCCCCGACCGCGACCATTTCGGCCGCATCTTCTTCAATCAGGCGCGAATGTCGGCGAAGGCCATCCCCCAGATCGCCTGCGTCATGGGCAGCTGCACCGCCGGCGGCGCCTATGTCCCCGCCATGTCGGACGAGAGCGTCATCGTCCGTGAGCAGGGCACCATCTTCCTCGCTGGCCCGCCGCTGGTGAAGGCCGCGACCGGTGAGGTCATCTCGGCCGAAGAACTGGGCGGCTCCGAGACACACGGCCGCAAGTCCGGCGTGGTCGACTATGTCGCCGAGAATGACGAGCACGCGCTCGAGATCGTCCGCACCATCATCGACAGCCTGAACACGGTAAAGACCGTCGACATGGACGTTCGCGAGCCGCGCGCGCCCGCCTTTAACGCCGAAGAGCTGTACGGCCTCATCCCCGACGACGTCCGCGCCCCCTACGACGTGCGCGAGGTCATCGCCCGTCTCGTCGATGGCTCGGACTTCGACGAGTTCAAGGCGCTGTACGGCACGACCCTGGTCTGCGGCTTCGCCCGCATCTGGGGTTATCCGGTCGCCATCCTGGCCAACAACGGCGTGCTGTTTTCCGAAAGCGCGCTGAAGGGCGCCCATTTCATCGAACTGGCCTGCAAGCGGAAGATCCCACTGGTCTTCCTGCAGAACATCTCGGGCTTCATGGTCGGCGGCAAATACGAGGCCGAGGGCATCGCCAAGAACGGCGCCAAGCTGGTTACCGCCGTCTCCTCCGCCGAGGTGCCGAAATTCACCGTCCTGATCGGCGGCAGCTTCGGGGCCGGCAACTACGGCATGTGCGGCCGGGCGTTCGCCCCGCGCTTCCTGTTCACCTGGCCCAACAGCCGGATCAGCGTCATGGGCGGCGAGCAGGCGGCGGCGGTGCTGGCTACGGTCCACCGCGACGCCGACAGCTGGACGCCCGAACAGGCCGAAGCCTTCAAGGCTCCGGTGCGGCAGAAGTACGAGGACGAGGGCAACCCGTACTACGCCACGGCCAGGCTATGGGACGACGGGATCATCGACCCGGTCCAGACCCGCGACGTGCTGGGTCTGGCGATCAGCGCCAGCCTGAACGCGCCGATCCCGGAGACGACGTTCGGCGTGTTCCGGATGTAATCAGGAGGCGCGGAGAATCTTCTCCATCGCCTTCCCCTTCGCCAGTTCGTCGACCAGTTTGTCGAGGTAGCGGAGGTCGCGCATGAACGGATCCTCGATCTCCTCGACGCGATAGCCGCAAATCAGGCCGGTGATCAGCGTCCGGTTGGGGTTCATCGCCGGCGCCTCGGCGAAGAAGGTCTCGAAGTCGGTTTTCGCCTCCAGAAGGGCCAGCAGCTGATCCCCTGAATAGCCGGTCAGCCAGCCAATTATCTGGTCGACCTCGGCTCGCGTCCGACCCTTCCTCTCCGCCTTGGCGACGTAGTGGACATGCACGCTGGCCACGCTCATTCGCCGGATGCGATCGTTTGCGCTCGTCGGCATGGCAGCGGCTCCGTATTCCGTTCGGCCCTCTACGCGTTATACCGCTGAAGCTCAGGAGACCGCCATGACCGACCCGACCCCGGACGACCGCGACGCCATCGACATCACGCCCGTCGATGCGGCGGAGATCAACGCCATCTCGCACCCCCTGCTGGCCGACCCCGCGCCGGACGCTGACGACCAGCTCGTGCAGATCGACTCCAGCCCTGACGGGGTTGTCACGGTCACCATCAACCGGCCCGAGAAGCGCAACGCCTTCGACGCCGCGACCATCGCCGCTCTGTTCGAGGCGTTCGAGACCCTGCACGGGGCCGACAATGTGCGTCTGGTCTTCGTGCGCGGCGCGGGCGGCACCTTCAGCGCCGGCGCCGACCTCGGATGGATGCGGGACGCCGCCGACTGGTCGGAAAGCGACAACCGCGACGACGCCATGGGGCTGGCGCGGATGCTCAAGGCGCTGCACGACGTGCCGGCCCTGACCTGCGCCCTCGTCGAGGGCGCGGCGATGGGCGGCGGGGCCGGGATCGTTGCGGCCTGCGACATGGCCGTGGCGGTCGAGGGCGCACGCTTCGCCTTCTCGGAGGTCAAGCTGGGGCTGATCCCCGCGACCATCGCGCCCTATGTGGTCGAGGCGGTCGGCGCTCGGCGGGCGCGCCAACTGTTCCTCAGCGCCAACATCTTCGACGCCGACTACGCCGCGCACGCGGGACTGATCGACATGGTCCTGCCCGAGGGGTCGGTGGACGAGTTCGTGTCCATGCTGACCGACAGCATCACCGCCAATGCGCCCGGGGCGATGGGCGACGCCAAGCTGCTCGTCCACCACGTTGCGGGCCACAAGATCGATCACAGCATCATGGAAGAGACCGCCAAACGCATCGCCCGCGCCCGGGTGTCCGCCGAGGGCCAGGAGGGCGTCCGCGCCTTCCTCGACAAGCGCAAGCCGCGCTGGGCCGAATAGAGGGCGCGATGCGGGGGGCGACATCCACCACGAAACTCCGGCCGGCCCGCAAAACGGCTGCGCCCACGGGGCCGCCCTGCGCCAACTGCGAAGCCGAGATCCTCGGCCTGTATTGCCATGCCTGCGGTCAGAAGGCGCATCTGCACGCCCGCCTCACCCACCTGATTGAGGAGCTGATCGAGGGTATCGCCCACTTCGACGGCCGCATTTGGAAGACGCTACCCCGCCTTGCCATCGATCCCGGGGGCCTGTCGCGCGACTGGATCGCGGGCAAGCGCGTTCGGTACGTCGCGCAACTTCATCTGTTTCTGTTCGCGGTGTTTCTGCTGTTCCTGATCCCCACTGTGACGGGTCAGCGACTTGTCGATTTTGGCGAGGCGTCACGGATCGAGCGTACCGAGGGAGCCGACGAAGGCGGATTCAACTTCAGCTTCAAGTCAGGTTCCGGGGACGCGGCTCCCTCGAGCGGGGCTGGACGCATGCCGACCAAAGCCGAAATCGCGGAGGCTCCCTGGCTGGTGCGGGTCGTGGTGGCGGGGATCACCAAGCTCAGGTCGGACCCACACTATTACGGCTACAAGATCGAAACTCTTGCCTACAAACTGTCCTTCCTCCTCGTCCCATTGTCGATGAGCATCCTTGCGTCGCTGATGCTGCTCAAGCGGAACGTAACCGCCTACCAGCACGGCGTAGTCTCGCTCTACGGCCTGGCGTTCGCGGTCCTCACGACCATCGTGTTGGTGCTGCTGCCGTCGCCAGTCTCGGGGTGGCTGTTCTGGCCGCTCATGATCTTCTTGATGACCCACGCCGTGCGTCACCTGCACGGCGCCTATCAAATCTCATGGCCGGGCGCGGTGATGCGCGGCGTTTTCCTCGCCCTTATGACAGCGACGATGTTCGGTCTGTTCATCGCGGGCGTAGTAGCTCTGGGTGTTGCGGGTTAAGAGTCGCCTATGTTCAAATCCGTTCTGGTCGCCAATCGCGGTGAGATCGCGTGCCGCGTGTTTCGCACCGCCCGCCGCATGGGCGTCCGCACCATCGCCGTCTATTCCGAAGCGGACGCCGAGGCGCTGCACGTCCGCGAAGCTGACGAGGCGGTGCTGATCGGCCCGGCGGCGGCGCGTGAGTCGTATCTCGACGCTGACAAGGTGCTGGCGGCCGCCAGGGCGACTGGCGCAGAGGCCATCCATCCGGGCTACGGCTTCCTGTCCGAGAACGCCGACTTCGCAGAGTCCGTCATGGCCGCCGGCATGGTCTGGATCGGCCCGCCGCCCGCCGCCATCCGGGCCATGGGACTGAAGGACGCGGCCAAGACCCTGATGATCGAGGCCGGCGTGCCGGTCACTCCCGGCTATCTCGGCGAGGACCAGTCGCTGGAGCGCCTGCAAAGGGAAGCGGACGCCATTGGCTACCCGGTGCTGATCAAGGCCGTCGCCGGTGGTGGCGGCAAGGGCATGAAGAAGGTCGAGCGGGCTGAGGACTTCGGCGACGGCCTCGCCTCGGCGCAGCGCGAGGGCCAGTCCTCGTTCGGCGACCCGCGCGTCCTGATCGAGAAATACATCACCCGGCCGCGCCACATCGAGGTGCAGGTGTTCGGCGACGGCCACGGCAATGTGGTCCACCTGTACGAGCGCGACTGCTCCCTGCAGCGTCGCCACCAAAAGGTGATCGAGGAGGCCCCCGCCCCCGGCATGGACGCCACCACGCGCGAGGCGGTCACCAGCGCCGCAGTCCGCGCGGCCCGGGCCGTCAACTACGAGGGCGCCGGCACCATCGAGTTCATCGCCGACGCCTCCGACGGGCTGAAGGCGGACCGCGTCTGGTTCATGGAGATGAACACCCGGCTGCAGGTCGAACATCCGGTGACGGAGGCCGTGACCGGCGTCGATCTGGTCGAATGGCAGTTCCGCGTGGCGGCGGGCGAGCCGATTCCGCTGAAGCAGGACGAGATCAGGCTGAACGGCTGGGCCATGGAGGCCCGGCTCTACGCCGAGGACCCGGCCAACGGATTTCTGCCCAGCATCGGCAGGCTGGAGCATTTCATCATGCCAGAAGGCATCCGGGTTGACACCGGGGTCGGGGAGGGCGGCGAGGTCAGCCAGTTCTACGACCCGATGATCGCAAAGCTGATCGTTCACGCCGACACCAGGGAGGAGGCCGCAGAGGCGCTGGCCGACGCGTGCGCAGAGGTCGAGGTATGGCCCGTCAGGACCAACGCGGGCTTCCTCGTCCGCTGCCTCGAGCACCCGCGCTTTGCGGAGGGCGACGTCGACACCGGCTTCATCGCGACAGGGGAGGACCAGCTCTCTGACAGGTCTGACGAAGAGCGGGATATCGCCGCCGTCACCCTCTTCGCCCAACACCATTATGAGCCCACGGACGGAATCCGCGGCAACGACTTCGGACCTTGGGACGCCACCAGCGGTGCCCTGGCTTTCAGATTGAACGCTAAGCCGCAATCACGCTGGGTTGTCTCGGTCGGCGGGCGCCGGGTGGAGAAGAACGCCGTATCAGCCCAGGCCAAAGACTCGTCGTGGCTTGTCGGGGATGCTCCGAACGTGCGGGCAGCGCGATACGAGTACGGCGATTGGGGGCACGGCTCGATTTGGGTCGGCGATCGCGTGTTCGGTCAAAATCAGGTCGGCGAGGACTTGGTGTTATTCGACGCGGGCACGGCGATCCTTGTCACCGCGCCTGTCTACGGCGCCTCCGCTAAGGGCCCCTCGTCCGACGGCTCCCTCCGCGCGCCCATGCCCGGCAAGATCGTCGCCACGCCGGTCAAGCCCGGTGACACCGTCGCCAAGGGCCAGCCCGTCGTCGTGCTCGAGGCCATGAAGATGGAGCATGCACTGACCGCCCCCTTCGACGGTGTCGTGGACGAGATCGGCTTCGGCGTTGGCGATCAGGTGTCGGCGGACGCGGTGCTTGCGAAGGTGACCGCCGCCTAGGCGCGCCATGACCACTCTTCACATGATCAAACTCTGCGTTGGCGTCGCCAAGGTCGAGACGCTGGAGCGCCGGGCGGCCAAGGGGCAGTGGCTGACCGTCAACACCCGGATGACCCCCAAGCGGGCGGCGGAGCTTGAAGACGGCGGGTCGCTCTATTGGGTGATGAAGGGCTCCGTCACCTGCCGGATGCCTATCCTCGAGGTCACCACCAAGGGCGAAGGCAAGGCGTCGCGGTGCCTGATCAAGCTTTCACCCGAGGTCATCCGCACTGCTCCGCAGGCCCGTCGCCCGTTTCAGGGGTGGCGCTATCTCGAGATCAGGGACGCGCCCCTGGACCTGTCAAAGCTGGAAGCAGGCGACCTGCCGCTTGACCTCGCGAAGCAGCTGCGGGAGCTCGGGGCGTGGTGAGGAGGAGTTAGGCTGGCGGTTAACTCAACCTGATCCAATCTGCCAAATCGGTGACCCCGCGCTTCGCCGAGGGAGCCGGCCACCGACTTCTGACCATCCCACCACTCGCTACTCATCACGCTCTCCGACTCTCCTTACCGTGACCGCATGGCCCCTCCCCGCTCCGACCGTCTGCAGGACGCCCTCGCCCGCATCTTCGAGGGCGGCAAGGACACGCGGGCCAGCTGGTTCGCCCTGACGGGCGGCGAGACGCTGTTTGGAGAGGGAGACGGAGCCGACACTCTCTATCTGCTGCGCAGCGGCCGCCTCGGCGTCTTTCGCCGCGACCCGGACGACAGCCGGCCGCCCCAGTTCGTGGGGGTGATCCGCCCCGGAGAGCCCGTCGGCGAGATGGCCATGCTGGCGGGTACGGCCCACACAGCCGATGTCGTCGCCCTGAGAGACTGCGAAATCCTCGCCCTGCCCCGCGACGCGTTCTTTGAGGCGGCGCGCACCGCGCCTGACCTGATGGTCGAGCTGTCGCGGCTGATGATGCAGCGGGCGCGCGACCAGCGTTCGGGCGGAGGCGAGCCCAGCGTGTTCGGCTTCATTTCAGCCCGTGCCCGGCCGATCCGCGCCTTCGTCGAGCGGATCGCCGCCTCCATCGAGGGCGCGGGGTTCTCGTGCCAGGTGATTGACCATTCGGCCCTGTCGTCGGCGGCGGACTGGTTCAGCCGGGTCGAGGACACCCACGACTTCGTCCTCTACGTCGCCGAGCAGGACGAGCCCGCCTGGGCCGCCCTGTGCGCCCGGCAGGTGGACAAGGTCTTCGTTGTCGGAAACGGCCTGACGGCGCCGCCGAACCGGCCGATGCCGCACGCCGGCGTGCTGGATCAGCGGCGGACCGATCTGATCCTGTTGCGCGACCCTCGCATGGCGAGACCCGCCAACACGGCGGTCTGGCTGGACGCGATCCAGCCGGGGCGCTGGTTCCAGGCCGTAGATGGGGATCAGGCGGACGCCGACCGGATCGGCCGGGTGATCACCGGGACGGCCGTCGGCGTGGTCATGTCAGGCGGCGGGGCGCGGGCCTACGCCCACATCGGCGTCCTGAGGGCGCTGACCGAGGCCGGAGTGCCGATCGACTTCGTCGGCGGCGCCTCCATGGGCGCCGTTATCGCCGCTGGCCCGGCTTTGGGCTGGACGCAGGAACAGCTGGAGCAGCGCATCCACAAGGCCTTCGTCAAGAGCGACCCGCTGTCGGACATCACCTTCCCGATTCTGGCCATGGTTCGCGCCAGAAAGGTCGATCGGCTGCTGGAGGAGGCCTACGGCGACATCGACATGGCGGATTTGGTCCGCCCGTTCTTCGCCGTGTCGACCAACCTGACGAGCGGCAAGATCGAGGTCCACCGCCGCGGTCTGATGCGCCGCGCCATGCGGGCGACCATCGCAATTCCCGGCCTGCTGCCGCCCGTCGTTATCGACGGACAGGTGCTGGTCGACGGCGCGGTGCTCAAGAACCTGCCGGCGGAGGTCATGCGCCAGATGCACGGAGGGCCGGTGATCGGCGTGGACATGTCACAGACGCGCGGCGTCGACGCTGATCTGGTCCAGCACCCGCCGTCGATCTGGCGGCTGATCGCCACGGGGGCCTGGCGTCGAGGACCGCCGATCGTCTCGATTCTGATGCGCTCGGCGACCCTGACGACGGACGCCGATCTGGTGAGCTCGCGCGCGTCCACCGACTTGCTCATCCAGCCCACCCCGGATGGAGTCGACATCCGGGACTGGAAGGGGTTCGACGCCGGCGTCGCCGCAGGTTATCGCGCCGCCCGGGAGGCCCTGGCTACGCTCGACGGGCCTGTCACCGGCCTCAGAAGGCGACGGCGCGGCGCGCCAGCAGAAACAGACGCGGGAACGGCAGGAGAGTCGAGCCATCGGGGGCGGGCGGAAACGCCTCGCTCAAGCGCTCGCCGAGTGCGGAAAGAAAAGCCTGCTTCATAGAACCATCAGCCTCTAGAGCGGCGAGATGAGGTCTCAGGGCGGTCCCGGCCATCCACTCCAGGACGGAATCGGGTCCGCTGAGGACGTGAAGATAGGTGGTGGACCAGATGTCTACGGCGCACCCATCGGCCAGAAGGGCGTAATAGCTTTCAGCCGCGAGCAACGGGGCAATCGTCTCGACCCCCGAGAGCCGCCCCGCCCATGGCCCGTTACGGGCCACTTCACGCAGCAGCCCATGGTGCCGGGTCTCCCACGCCATCGGCATCTGGACCGCCAGCACGCCGCCGGGCGCAAGGGACGCCGCCAGAAATGGGAACAGCCTCGCGTGATCCGGCGCCCAATGCAGTGAAGCGTTGGCGAAAATCAGGTCCGCCGGGCGCTCCGGGCGCCAGTCGCGCACGTCCCCAAGCCGCCAGTCCACGTCAATCGGTCGGGACCGGGCGCGGTCCAGCATCTCCGCGCTGGAATCGAGTCCGTGGACGGTGGCTCCGGGGTACATTCGCTTCAACTGCGCGGCATGAGCGCCCGGACCACAGCCGAGATCCCAGACCTGCTCCGGTTCGAGCCCGGCAGGGATGCGGGCGATCAAATCCTGGGCGGCGCGGTCGCGTTCGGCCTCGAAGCGCTGGTACTGCGCAGGGTCCCACGCGGCCGCTTCGCTCGGGCGGAAGCTGTCGGTCATTCGCAGGCCCCTTCCCGGACGCGGAAGGATGGTACCGCCTCTCAGGCTTGAACTGAGGACCTCCGGTTCCACAAACCGGCGCTCTAACCAACTGAGCTAAGGCGGCGCAGACCCCACCGGGCGACGCGAGCGCGGGTTCTACCGGGCCGCGCCCGCCCGATCAAGCAACCCGCACGGATTATTCCGTCGGGCGCGTCAGGCCCAGCCGCGACTGGCGATATAGGCTTCAAGAGCGGCGATCCGGCTGGCGTCCGACGGGTGGGTCGAGGCGAATTCCGGCGTGGACCCCTGCCGCTGCTGCGCCATCAGCCGCCACAGGGCGACGGCTTCCGAGGGGCGATAGCCTGCGCGTTGCAGATAGTCGACGCCCAGGCGATCGGCCTCCAGTTCGTGGTTGCGCGAGAACGGCAACAAAACGCCAAGCTGGGCCCCGAGTCCGCCGATCGACGCGGCCGCTTGGCCATAGTCGCCCGCCACTCCGCGCACGCCGCTGAGCACCAGACCCGTCGCGGCGTTGGTCGAGTAACGCTCGGCAGCGTGGCGGGCGACCACGTGCCCGACCTCGTGACCCAGCACCGTGGCCAATTGATCGTCGTTCCGCACCAGAGCCAGCAGCCCCGTCGTTACGCCGATCTTGCCCGACGGCAGGACGAAGGCATTTGGGCTGTCACTGACGAACAGGGCGTACTCCCAGCGCCGGTCGCCGAGCCCGGCCGCCTCGACGATCTTGTCGCCGACGCGGCGGATGCGGGCGTTGGCCGCCGCATCGGTCGATACGCGCTGGGTCCGCAAAGTCTCGGCCCATGCGGCGTCGGCCTGCTGGGTCAGGGCGCCGTCGTCAACGATCAGGAGCTGGTTTCGTCCCAGCGTCTCGTTGTAGGCGCAGCCTCCAAGGACGGCGAGGCCGGCAACGGCGGCGAGGGATGCAAGAGCTTTCATGGCGGTCTCCGATTATAGCGACCCCATAATGTTCCGGACGGCCAAAGGCTCCGCCAAACAAAAACGCCCCGGAGCGAACTCCGGGGCGTCTTCGTCAGGATCACGCGAGGACTAGTCCCCGAGCTGGAACCGGACCGTGAACCGGGCCTGGCCACCCGAGGCCACGCCATCCACCGTCCGGGGTGAGAACCGCGCCCGCGACATCGCGCGGCGAGCGGCTTCCCCGAACCCGGCGCCGGACGGACTTTCCGACTCGACGCTGCAGTTCGTGGCCGCGCCACTGGCGCCGACCGTGCACAGCAGGGTTGCGGTGCCCGACTCGATGCCGCGGCTCTGGGCGCGTTCCGGGAATTCCGGCTGCGGCTGGCGAGCCCACGTCACGTTGCTGATCACCGGCGGCCGGGGCGGAGCCGGCGGAGCCGGCGGCGGCGGCGGTCCGGGGACGATCACGGGCGGACCCGTGTATTCGACCCGGTCCTCCTTCTTGGTCGGCTCGACCGGCAGCGTCACCGGAGGCGGCGGCGCGTTCGGAACGACGACCGGCGGGCGCACCTGCAGCTTGGGCGGCGGGGGCGTGTCCGGTGGAGGCGGCGGCGGAGGCGGCGGCGGCGGGGGCGGGGGGATCGGCTCGATGATCTCCACGTCCACCGCGTCGTCGGAGTAGTTGATCTGCTTCAGCGTGAACTTCGCATTGATGAAGTAGAACGCCAGGATAGCAAACAGGATGGCGACGACCAGAAGGCTGACCAGAAGGACGCCCGGGGGCACCCCGAACAGGCCCTTGGGCTTCGGTGCGTCGTACCTGGAGCGGTGATACTCGATGTCTGTCATGGGTTCACCGTTCCTACTGGGCCGAGTTGTCTTCGCCGACCAGAGCCACGGAATAGAAACCGTTGTCCTGCAGCGAATTCATGACCTGCATGAAATCGCCATATCGGGTCGTGCGGTCGGCACGGATGAAGATGCGCTCGTCCGCGGGATTGCGGCGTCCGATCTGGCCGGTCAACTCCGGACCGATCTCGTCCAGACCGACCGGGAAGTCGCCCAGATAGGCCTGCCCGTTGCTCTGGATGGAAATGTAGATCGGCACCGGCGGGTTTGTCTGTGGCGGAGCGACAGCGGTCGGCAACTTCACCTCCACGGACGGGGTCGCCAGGGGCGCCGCGACCATGAAGATGATGAGCAGAACCAGCATGATGTCCACGAACGGCGTGACGTTGATCTCGCTGTTCTGCTCGACGTTGTACTTGCCGCCGCCGCCGCCTGAAAGTTTGGCGGCCATGTGGCTTACGCTCCCTTGTCGAGGTTACGCGAGATGGCGTTGGTCAGTTCGGCCGAGAAGCCGTCCGACCGCGTGCCGTAGGCCGAGATGCGGGTGTTGAAGTAGTTGTAGAAGATAACCGCCGGGATGGCTGCGAACAGACCGATACCCGTGGCCAGAAGCGCCTCGGCGATGCCGGGGGCGACGACGGCGAGGTTGGTCGTGTTGGTGTTCGCGATGCCGATGAAGGAGTTCATGATCCCGTAAACCGTACCGAACAGGCCGATGAAGGGCGCGGTCGAACCGGTCGAGGCAAGGAACTGCTGGCCGCCCGACAGGCGCTTGGCCAGACCCGCCTGGACGGCGGCGACGGCCTGTTGCGAGCGCATCAGGGCCGAGTCTGCGTGTTCGCCGGTAACCGAGAGACCGGCCTGACGCGACAGTTCGATTTCGTCGGTCGCGGCGGCGGCCATGTCGGCCAGCGGGTTGCCGTCGAACTCTTCCGAGGTGGCGACGCGGCGCATGTCAGCGACGGTGCGGGTCTGACGGAAGGACTCAAGGAACTGGTCGGTCTTGCGGTTCAGGGCGCTGAACTCGAACATCTTGATGAGCAGCAGAACCCAGGTGAACACGGAAGCGAGCACAAGGCCGATCATCACGGCCTTAACGACCGGGTCAGCGTCCATGAACATGCTCGCCGGCGTCATCTTGCCGTGGCTTTCACCACCGACGACGGCAGGGGCGGCGTCATCAGCGGCCGGGGCGGCGTCGGCGGTCGCGGGAGCAGCGGCCGCGGGAGCAGCGGCGGCGGCCGGATCGGCGGCGGGGGCATCCTGCGCGAGAACCGGCGTACCAGCCATAAGGACGGCGGCGCCGGCCATGGCCAGGAGGATGTTGGTCTTCTTCATATCGAACATAGTTCGCCAGTTCCTGCTGTTTAGTCTGACTTGTGGAACCCAAAAGAAACGGCCGCAGACGACGACCGCCCTCGATGAAATTCTTCGCCCGTAGAGACGGGGTTTTAGGAACCCCGGTCTGCGGAACGCCTGCTGACGCTTCCGGTTGCCATACGGCCTCCGGGGGCGGCGCCGACGGGAAAAGGAAACCGATTTCCTTCTCTGCCGACCGCCCGCAAAGGAAAGCGGTCAAGCTCCTTTGACGAACGGTTACCAGAGCGTCAAGTGCGCGACGGCGCTTTTCCCCTCACGGAGGGGCCTGCGCTGCGGACGCCCAAAGATCGGGACCGAACGCGACAAATTCATGATGTCGTCTGGCGGGGCGCCGCGCCTGGAGCGGGCGATGGTGCCTGGGGGCGGATTCGAACCACCGACACGCGGATTTTCAATCCGCTGCTCTACCAACTGAGCTACCCAGGCGACGTGCTCCGCTCGCGGGAGCGGGGTCTATAGGCGAGCCTTTCGGGGGTGTCCAGCCGTCAGCTCAGTCTTCGTCACGCTGTTCTGACGGCGCCTCGTCGACGCTTTCCGGAATAGCGTAGCCGCCTGTGAACCAGCGCTGCAGATCGACGTCGGCGCAGCGTTTCGAGCAAAACGGCTTGTAAGCCTCCGCCGTCGGCCTGCGGCGGCAAATGGGGCAGGTCGCCATGTCAGCCGTCTTCCCAAGTGAATGCGCCCGGCGCGATGGCCGGGTCGGCGATCAGATGAGCCCTCGGACCCAGCTTCGCCACCAGCGGGCCTGCGCGCACAGCCTCATCGGGCGTACAGCGCAGGGCCACTCGCGCGGTCGTGGTGTCGGACGTCAGCCGGTGCCGAAGACTGCGGACCACGTCCTGGGCCCGCTGTTCCGGTCGCCGGCGGCGGTCAGGACCGTTGAGGACATCCTCCACCGGAGTCAGCCGCCATGGCAGGGCCAGTTGCAGCACGCCAAACCGGTTCACCGGTCCGAAGACGATGTCCGGGTCTCCCCCGAACGCCTGTTTCGCCGTCGCCATCACCGCCTCGCCGTCCTCGCCGGCGCCGATCAGGTCGATGGCGACCAGCCCGCCCCAGCGCTTGAGCCGAAGCATGCGCGCCGCCGCGTGAAGGCCCTGCCGGTTGGCCCGCGTCCGCGCGGCGGCGCCGAACGCCACGCCCGGCGCCGGCGGCAGGTCAAGGTCAACGGCGATCAGGGCACGCGTGCGCTCGACCGCCACGTCCAGTCCCGTGTCCGGGAAGAGCTCGCCGGGCCAGCCCGCCGCCTCCTCTGCGT
>DASRWP010000244.1:0-4675 GCA_035654535.1 Brevundimonas sp. | reverse complement strand
CACCGCCGCGCACCCTCCCGCCACGCCCGATGAGCCACGCCGCCATGAGCCAGTTCCGCACCGAAACCGACACCTTCGGCCCCATTGAGGTCGCTGCGGACCGCTATTGGGGCGCGCAGGCGCAGCGATCGCTCGGCAACTTCCGGATCGGCTGGGAGAAGCAACCCCTGCCGATCGTCAGGGCGCTGGGCATCGTCAAGCGCGCGGCCGCCGAGACCAATATGGCGCTTGGCAAGCTGGATGCGGAGATCGGCGAAACCATCGTCGCAGCGGCGGACGAGGTCATCGCCGGAAAGCTCAACGATCACTTCCCGCTTGTGGTCTGGCAGACCGGGTCGGGCACCCAGTCGAACATGAACGCGAACGAGGTGATCTCGAACCGGGCGATCGAGATGCTGGGCGGGACGATGGGGTCGAAGAAGCCCGTCCACCCCAATGACCACGTCAACATGAGCCAGTCATCGAACGACACCTTTCCGACGGCCATGCACGTCGCTTGCGCCGAGCAGGTCGTCAACGATCTGCTGCCCGCGCTGAAGCACCTGCATGAGGCGCTGAAAGCCAAGTCCGAGGCCTGGGCGCACATCATCAAGATCGGCCGCACCCACACCCAGGACGCCACACCCCTGACGCTTGGGCAGGAGTTCGGCGGCTATGCGCAGCAGGTGGAGAACGGCATCGAGCGGATCGAGCAGACCCTGCCGAAGCTGATGGAACTGGCCCAGGGCGGCACCGCCGTCGGCACCGGCCTGAACGCGCCCGTAGGCTTCGCTGAACAGGTCGCTGAGCGGATCGCCGCCATCACCGGCCTGCCCTTCACGACGGCGCCGAACAAGTTCGAGGCCCTGGCCGCCCACGACGCGATGGTCTTCAGCCACGGCGCGATCAACACCGTCGCCGCGAGTCTGTTCAAGATCGCCAACGACATCCGCTTCCTCGGCTCAGGCCCGCGCTCGGGCCTTGGCGAGCTGGCGCTGCCCGAGAACGAGCCGGGCTCGTCGATCATGCCGGGCAAGGTCAATCCGACCCAGTCCGAGGCCTTGACGCAGGTGTGCGTGCAGGTGTTCGGCAACCACGCCGCTGTGACGTTTGCGGGATCGCAGGGTCATTTCGAGCTGAATGTGTTCAACCCGGTGATGGCCTACAACTTCCTGCAGTCGGTGCGTCTGATTGCCGACGCGACCGTCAGCTTCACCGACAACTGCGTCGTCGGGATCGAGCCGCGCGAGGACAACATCAAGCGCGGGTTGGACAACTCCCTGATGCTGGTGACAGCGCTGAACGGCAAGCTGGGCTACGACGCGTGCGCGAAGATCGCCAAGACCGCGCACAAAAACGGCACCACCCTGCGCGAGGAGGCGGTGGGCGGCGGCTATCTGACCGACGCCGAATTCGACGAGGTGGTGCGGCCCGAGAAGATGATCTCACCGGGCTAGGCGGCGGAGGCGCGAATGGCTGAAATCGTCAATCTGAACCGGGCCCGAAAAGTGCGCGCGAAGGCCGAGGCGAGGGCGACAGCGGCCGAAAACCGCGCCGCCCACGGGCGCTCGAAGGCAGAGCGGGCAAAGGCCGAGGCGGAGCGCCTGCGGGCAGATCGGCTGCTCGACGGCTCCCGCCTCGACGACTGACTCAGACGGCGGAAATCTTTGGCGCCCGGATCAGCAAGGCCTGCCCCGACAGCACCAGCACCAGACCCGCCAGCGCCGGCCACCCGAAGCTCGCACCCTCGAACAGCACCGATACCAGCATGGCTATGGGCGGGGTCAGGGCCGAGATGTAGCTGGCGATAGCATAGCCGCGCGTGCGGGCGACGCTGAAATAGACCACGAAGGCGATCACCGAACCGAACACGGCCAGATAGATCAGCGAGCCGACGTAGCGAATGGTCGGCTCGATCGACCACTCCACGCCGGTCGCCAGTCCGTAGATGGCGAGCAGGGCCGTGCCATACGCCATGGCCCAGGCTGTGGACGGGATCACGGCGGACCCGTGGCTGTGACCGCGCCAGGCGAAATAGTTTCCAAAGGCCGAGGCCACCACGGCCAGCAAGGCGAAACCCACGCCCTCGACGGCGTTGTCGCCCAGGCCGGCGCCCAGAGCCTCCGCGCCGGACAGTACGACGACCCCGGCGAGACCCAGCAGTGCTCCGGCCCACGAGGCGGCGGCGGCCTTCTGGCGGGCGGCGACGCGGAACAACACCAGATTCAGGAAGGCCAGGGCTGCGAAGATCACCGCGACCACAGCCGAGGCGATGCGGCCCTCGGCGGCATAGGTGAAGCTGTAGCTGATGGAAAAGGCGAACACCCCCTGTCCCAGCGCCGCAAGGTGCTGCGAGCGGGTCAGGCGTAGCGAGCGCCGGGTGACGAGACAGCCGGCGAACAGGATGAGGGCGGCGATGCCGAAGCGCCAGACGATCGACGCCAACGACGCGACCGAGCCAAGCTGAAGCGTGATGGCGTACCAGGTCGTGCCCCAGATCACTGCGCACAACACCACGCCCCCGATGGCCAACAGCAGCGCCCTCGACGGGGCGGCCGCGGCAGGCGTTTCGAGGGAGTCGGGGCTGAGGCTCATGAGCGCCAAGTGGACGGTGGGACGACGAGGAGCAAGCGGGTTTCGAGCGTCGCGGCGCCGTCGTCTTCAGGCGCGGAGCTTCAACCCCGCCCGGACCTCGGCGGGAACGGCGTGGTAGACATTCGCCGGGCGGATGTTCAGGCGACGGCGGGCAGCCTCCAGAGGTTCGGCGAACAACGCTTCGTAGTCCAGCGCCGGCAGCCACCGGGCCCCGCGGCCGTTCCGCCAGGCCTGCAGCACCGCCTTCCGCGCGGGAATGGACCGGACCTCGCGCTGGATTTCCCGCGCCGCACCCCAACCGATGAAGGCGAAGCCGAGATTCGCTGTCTGCCCGTAGGAGAAGGCGACCACGCATGCCTCGCCCAGCGCGTCGGTCTCGTAGCCGGTAAGGACGTGCCAGATGTCATGCACATCGCGGAGCCGGCGCGAATACCAGACGACGGGGTGCGGCGCGTCGACGAATGGAATGACCTCCCGCTCCGCCTCGGCCAATCCGTCCGCTGTAAAGCCCCGCGCCTCCCGGAAGTGGCGATAGGCGGCGCCGACAGAGCCGGGGGCGAACTGGCCCAGCCACGCCGGGTCGTCGAGTTTGTGCGCCAGCTCTTCGCGCAGGAAGGCCTGACGGCCACCTTCGATCGTGCGGAGCATCCGCTGATAGCCGCGCGACACCGACCGTCCGGACAGGGCGCGCATGATTTCGAATACCTGTGCGGTATCCTCCTTGTCGCGGATCAGCCGGCGAAAGGCGCGCAGGGCCAGCAGCGGCCGCAACCGCTCGGACCGCACCTTGCGAAAGTCATCGATATCAACCGACAGGGTCATGGGAGTATCCGGCGGGTCGGGGCGATCAGCCCTTATACGGTCCCGGATAATCGTTGGTAAGCGCAGATCGGCGGACGGAGTTTCCGGATGCGCCTCGGCTCTGGCGCGCCGGAGGCCTGCGGCGCTAGGGATGACGTGAGAGCAGTGGAGCGGCGGAATGCTGAAGAAGCGGTCGGTTTCCCTGTCCGGTCACGCCACCTCGGTGGCGCTGGAGCCGGCGTTCTGGGCCGTCCTCGACGACGTCGCGATCCGGTCCGGGCTGTCGCAGGCCGGCCTGATGAAGCGCATCGACGAGAGTCGCGGGCGCACCCCGCTGGCGTCCGCATGCCGGCTTCTGGCCCTCGCCTGGGCCGGCGGGGACCGTTCGTTCACCGAATACAGCTCCGCCGATCACGAGGCTTGACCGTTGGCGCATCGCCCCCTCAGCGACGATGAGCGCCAGGCCCGGACACCAGTCCGGGTCGTGACGCCATACTACAGCTGGCGCTGCACTCAGGCTTCGGGCACGCGCTCCGCGCTCGGAACGGTCGGAGGCTCGACAGACGGGATGTCCGGCAGGTCGGGCATCTTCGGCGCGTCGGGCAGGGTCGGCGCCGGCAGATCGACGTCGATATCGACGTTGGTGTCCTTGCCCGCGTTCAGGCTCCCGTTGGTGAACATCATGAACGCGATGATCAGAACGACGACGACAAGGCCGCCGACCAGCAAGGCGATCCAACCGCCACCGCCGCCACTGCGCTGGGGCGGATTGTTGATGGTGGTGTGGTGCACCACTTCGGGCCGGTGTTCCGGCTCGCGCGGCGGGGGCATGTTGGGATCGGTCATGTCAGTTCGCGCTCGGGGCCGCCGGGGCTGAAACTTCCGGCACGTTCACATCGACGTTGATGTCCTTCGTGTCGCCGCCGCCGCGGGCGAAGACGAAGTACGCCACGATCGCCAGCACGACCACAATGGCGCCGACGATGAAGGCCAGTCCCGCGTTGCCGCCGCCACCACCGGTGTTGTTGTTGTTGTTCTCAGCCATGGATTTTTCCTCGCTTGACCCGAGGCGATAATCCGCAACAAGCGTGACGGTTCCGGCCTTGCGGATACCCGCATTCCGTGCTCAACCTGTGCGGGAGGAATGCAGAATGCGCTGGGGGGCGATTTTGGTATTGGCGGGCGGCCTCGGGGGATGCGCCGTTGCGTCTGGCGAGCAGGTGCGCGGCCACTATTTCGGCTACGTCAGAATTGTCGCGCCGACGAGCTCGATCGAGGGCGGCGTACGGACACAGGTGGA
>DASRWP010000243.1:0-4570 GCA_035654535.1 Brevundimonas sp. | reverse complement strand
CCGCTGACCGTCAACTACCAGGAAAAGACCTTCGCCGCCGGCAAGATCCCGGGCGGCTATTTCAAGCGTGAAGGCCGTCCGACCGAGAAGGAGACGCTGGTCTCCCGCCTCATCGACCGTCCGATCCGCCCGCTGTTCGTCAAGGGCTTCAAGAACGAGACCCAGGTCGTCGTCACGGTGCTGCAGCACGACATGGAGAACGATCCGGACATCGTCGGCCTGGTCGCCGCCTCCGCGGCCCTGACCATCTCGGGCGTGCCCTTCATGGGCCCGATCGGAGCCGCGCGCGTCGGCTACATTGAGGGCGAATACGTCCTGAACCCGACGCTGGACCAGCTCCCCGACAGCCAGCTCGACCTCGTCGTCGCAGGCACACAGGACGCGCTGATGATGGTCGAATCCGAGGCCAAGGAGCTGTCGGAAGAGATCATGCTGAACGCCCTGATGTTCGCGCATCGCGGCATGCAGCCGGTGATCGACGCCATCATCGAGATGGCCGAGCACGCCGCCAAGGAGTCGTTCGACTTCACCGCCGAGGACCACTCTGACGTGGTCACGCAGATCCAGTCCATGGTCGGCGAGGACATCAAGGCCGCCTACACCCACGCCGGCAAGTACGAGCGCCGCAACGGCGTCGATGTGGCCAAGAAGGCCGCCGCCGCCAAACTGGTGAAAACCGACGAGAACCCGGACGGGGTCGACTCGGCCAAGTTCGGCGCCGCCTTCAAGGAGTGCGAAGCCCACGTCCTGCGCCGCGACATCATCGACAACGGCCACCGCGTCGACGGCCGCGCCCTGGACAAGGTCCGCGACATCGTTTCGGAAGTCGGCCTGTTCCCGCGCACCCACGGCTCGGCCCTGTTCACCCGCGGCGAGACGCAGGCGATCGTGGTCGCCACGCTGGGCACCGGCGAGGACGAGCAGTACGTCGACGCCCTGAGCGGGACCTACAAGGAGAAGTTCCTGCTCCACTACAACTTCCCTCCCTATTCGGTCGGCGAGACCGGCCGGATGGGCGGCGCGGGCCGTCGGGAAATCGGTCACGGCAAGCTGGCGTGGCGGGCGATCCGCCCGATGCTGCCGAGCTCGGAAGACTTCCCCTACACGATCCGCATCGTGTCCGAGATCACCGAGTCCAACGGCTCGTCCTCGATGGCTTCGGTCTGCGGCGCCTCGCTGGCGCTGATGGACGCGGGCGTGCCCCTGAAGAAGCCCGTCTCGGGCATCGCCATGGGCCTGATCCTCGAGCCCTCGGGTGAGTTCGCCATCCTGTCGGACATCCTCGGCGACGAGGACCACCTCGGCGACATGGACTTCAAGGTCGCCGGCACGCGTGACGGCATCACCTCGCTGCAGATGGACATCAAGGTCGCGGGCATCACCGAAGAGATCATGCGCAAGGCCATCGCCCAGGCTTCGGCCGGCCGCCTGCACATCCTCGACGAGATGGACAAGGCGATCGACGGCGCGCGCACCGAGCTGGGCGAGTTCGCGCCCAAGATCGAGTCGATCAAGGTTCCGACCGACAAGATCCGGGACATCATCGGCACCGGCGGCAAGATCATCCGCGAGATCGTCGAAAAGACCGGCGCGAAGATCAACATCGACGACGACGGCACGGTGAAGATCGCGGCCTCGGATCAGGAGAAGATCGACGCGGCCAAGAACTGGATCTCGTCCATCGTGTCCGAGCCCGAGCCCGGCATGATCTATTCGGGCAAGGTCGTGAAGGTCGTCGACTTCGGCGCCTTCGTGAACTTCTTCGGCGCCAAGGACGGGCTGGTTCACGTGTCCCAGATCGCTCTGGAACGCGTCGCCAACCCGGCCGACGTCCTGAGCGAAGGCCAGGAGGTCAAGGTCAAGTTCCTCGGCATGGACGACCGCGGCAAGACCAAGCTGTCGATGAAGGTCGTCGATCAGGCGACCGGCGAGGACATCACCGACAAGATCAACGCCGAACGCGCCGAACGCGGCGAGCCGGCCCTGTCGGACGACACCGGCGGCCGTCCGAAGCGTGAAGGCGGCGGTGGCGGCGATCGCGACCGCGGCCGCAGCCGCCGTTAATCACGGCGACCTGGCTGAACTGAAGGAGGCCCCGGTGGAGACGCCGGGGCCTTTTTCAATGTCCAGTGCGGGCGAGCTGCAAGCGCAGCTCACGGATTTCAGCGGCCAATTGCTGGATGTCCGCGCTGCCCGCGACCGGCGCGTCGGGGGCCTCGGCGTCACGCCCGACGAAGAAGCTGGCGAAGCTGGCGGTGATGTAGCCGAACACCGCAAGGCCGTAGACCGAGAGCAGGAGCGCAAGAATTCGTCCCGCGGCCGTCTGTGGCCAGAAATCGGAGCCGATGCTGGTGATCAGCATCGCCGTCCACCACAGCGCATGGGCGTAGGACGCGAAGCCGCCGTCCACTACGCCGGCGGGTTCGAAGCTGACCATTCCGGCGGCGCCGAGGAGCACGATCAGGAGGGTCAATCCGGCGACATAACCGAACCGCCGCCGGCGTAGGGTGGCGCGGAGCGCCTTCATGCTGCGGTTGGCCGTGCCCACAATCCGAATGAGCCGGGCGCCGCGCAGGGCGCGGGCCGCCCGCAGGACCCGCACGGTCCTGAAAACCCGCAGCGCGGGGAGCGCCAGGGCTATGATGGTGAGCCAGTTGTTGCGCAGGAACGGCAGCTTCTCGGGGGCGAGCAAGAAGCGGACGGCGAACTCCGCCAGAAAGACGACCCAGATGATCAGGCCGAAGGTCGTGAGCAGGCCCCGCTCGCCCCACACCAGTTCGGCCACCACGATCAGCAGCCAGACAAGGCTGAGCGCCGCCATCGGGACCCTGAGCCAGTCGTCGAGATCCTCGAGCACGCTCCAGCGTTCGGCCGCCGATGTCATCTGACTCTCCCTGCGAAGTTGTCAGTCCAACGTCGGGCGGGGACCCTTCGCTCCAACAGCGCCGGCTCGCAGGCGGGGCTGACCGGCCCCGAAAAATCGCTGAAAGCGACACTCCCGACCCGGTGGGCGGTCGCTGGACAGGCTGACCTTCGCCGCGCGGTCGGGGTCGGCGGCTGTGTGCAGGCTGGACGATGTCAAAGACCGGGCAGGCGCGGCGGGGCTTCGGCGGCCCCGTCGGGACAATTATAGGCCGGGTGGCGAGGGCGGCTGGAAGAAAGCCGGGGTCCGGGCCGGGCAGGGTCGTGAAGACAGGGGTCGGGAGTGGCGGGCGGCTGGCCTCTCGCGCCCGGCGGAGATAGACTCGCCGGAAACGCGGGAGGATCAGGGATGGCTCGATATCGGACGATGGCCGTGGCGGCGGCGATGCTGGCCGCAACCTCGGCGGCGGCGCAGCAGGGACCGGGCGGAGGACCGCCGCAAGGGCCGGCCACGCCGGTTCAGGACGGTGAGCTGAACGAGAGCTGGAACGGGCGGGTCAGCGCCGGGCCCCCGGTCGGCGCGATGCGCGAGTTCGACGGCTGGAGCATGGGGGCGGCGATGCCGCTGGCGCGCTCGGAACACGCGGTGGCGGAGTTCGGCGGCAAGATCTGGGTGCTCGGCGGCTATCCGCCCGGGCGGCTGCCGTCCAGTCTGGTGCAGGTCTACGACCCGGCGACCAGCCGCTGGACGCTGGGGCCGCGCCTGCCCGGGCCGCTGCACCACATGATGGTCGCGGCGGTCGGCGGCAAACTCTACGTCATCGGCGGAGAGGTCGACGGCGCCAGCACGGGACGGCCCGAAATCTTCGTCGACAAGGTCTGGATGCACGATCCGGCCGTCGGCGGCTGGGTCGAGCGCGCGCCCATGCCGACCGCGCGCAGCGGCGGCGGCAAGGCGGTCATCGACGGCAAGATCTATGTCGCCGGCGGCCGCCCGCCGGGCGGTTCGGCGTTCGAGGTCTATGACCCGGCGACCGACAGCTGGGAGCGGCTTCCCGACCTGCCGACCCAGCGCAACCACCTCGCCATGGTCGCCCTGAACGGCAAGGTGGTCGTCGCCGGCGGCCGCTTCGGCCCGGGCGCGGGGGCAGAGCGCACCGACGTGGTCGAGGTCTACGACCCCGCGACCCGCGCCTGGACCCGGGGCGCACCGCTGCCGGCGCCGCGAGGGGGCGTCACCGGCGCGGCCCTGAACGGCTGCATGTTCGTGTTCGGCGGCGAGGGCGAACCCACCCATGTGCTGGGCCTGACCCCCAACACCTATGCGTGGGATCCCCGGGCGGACCGGTGGACGCAGCTGCCCGACCTGCCGATCGCGGTCCATGGCCTGAAGGGCAGCGCCGTGATCGACGGACGGATCTTCCTACCCGGCGGCGGCATCACCTTGGGCGGCAACAGCGGCACCAACGCCATGCAGGTCTATCGCCCGACGATGACGTGCGGGTGAGGGCGGCGGAGGCGCGCAGGGCATGAGGAGGCGCGGATGAGCGAGACGGGCGAGTATCTGGCCGTCTTCACCTCGAACAAGACCGGCCCGAAATGGCGGGCGTGGCGCGCCATGAGCGAAGAGCAGCAGCGCGCGAAGGCCGAGATCGGCGTGGCCGCGGTCAAGGCGTGGGACGCGGCCCACCGCGACGTCATCGTCTGG
>DASRWP010000242.1:0-5155 GCA_035654535.1 Brevundimonas sp. | reverse complement strand
ATGAGAAGGCCGCGACCGCCGTTCACGCATCCGAGCAACAGCGGAGGCAGAGCCAGTGGGAACAAATCCGCCCGCGCTACGAGGGTCAGTTTGACAGCGCCATGATCGTCGCGGAGATGCGGGGGAAGCGGGCGAAGAACGGATCGCGGGGAGACCGCTACCGGGAGGCCCAACGCCGGGCCGGTGGGGTCTATATCCAACCGACCAACGCCCTCGCTTCGACCCACGTCGTTCCCTCCGGTCCGCTCGTGGCGAACGCCTTGGCGCGCTAGTTCACGGACTCCCGTTCTGTGATAGGCTTGGCCATGCGCCTCGCCCTGCTGCTCTCGCTCGCCGCCCTTGTGGCTGTCGGCTGTCGTCCACTAGACGCGGGGGCTCCGGTCATCGAGGCCGGCGCAGAGAGCGAGCCCGCCAGCGCCACCGGCAACTTCCGCGTCGGGGCGCTCCGCGTCATTGACGGCGACACCTTCGTGATGGAGGGGGAGACGGTCAGGATCGCCAATATCGACGCCCCCGAAATGTCGCCGCGCTCCAAGTGCCTTGCGGAAGCGAACCTTGCCGAGGTCGCGAAGAGCCAGCTTGACGGACTGCTGGGGGCTTCGTGGGCTGGAACCGGCAGCGGCGTTCTTCCAGTGATCGAGCGAGACGGGGAAGATCAATACGGCCGAACCCTTGCTCGCGTTGTCGCCGTGGACGGCAAGGATGTTGGCGACGAGATGGTCGCCAGCGGCGCAGCCGTGCGTTGGACGGGGAAGCAGGCCGAATGGTGCGCTGTCTGAGGCGAGCAGGCCTTCGGCAGGCACAGGCATATTGATCCACGGAGGGACCAATGCGTTCGGCGGTGCTGTTTTTCTTGATGTCGCTGGCGGCCTGTGGGCCCAGCGAAGACTCGGTCGATGTGGCCGATGTGAACGCCCGAAACGCGCTGGCCGAGGTCAGTTCGCTGCGGGGCCGAGTCGATGAGCTGGAGTCGCAGGTTCAGGGGCTTCAAAACGAAGTCCAGAACGAGGCGATGCTACGTGAGTCGGAGGACGCGCAGATTGCGGACGAAGTGGCGAACCACAGCCATTATTAAAATCGTTCCTGCGCGGTCGCTCAGACACCAAGTTTGTGTCCCCTAAGTGTCCCCAGAGATACATAGACTCAAAGCCGAAGGCGCAACTCATTGAGAAATATGGCGACCCCGGAGGGACTCGAACCCCCGACCTCTGCTTTAGGAAAGCCTTGCTCTATCCGGCTGAGCTACGGGGCCACGCACGGGCTGACCTAGCGGCTCGCGCGCGTCTGGGGAAGCACGCCGGAAAGCGAATTCGACAGTCCGTTCGGGCGCCCGTCAGGATCAACCGTCCACCGTTGTGGTTAATCGGCTTTAGGATACAATATCTTGTAGGGAACAAACCCCGAATCGGGCCGTGTCTGTGATTCGGTCCTGATTCGTTTCGTCCCTGTTCCGGCCGTGCGCCTGCGACCGTTTACCCCTGAGCTTGCAGACGCGGCGACGCTTGAGGAACCGGGGCGGGCACGCCACCTTTCAGTCATCATGAGCGACCGTCCCGCCGGCCTGCCCCCCTCCCGCGTCGTCGCGGTCCTGGGGCCCACCAACACCGGCAAGACCCATCTGGCGGTGGAGCGGATGCTCGGCCATGCCTCAGGCATGATCGGCCTGCCGTTGCGGCTCCTGGCCCGGGAAATCTACGACCGCATCGTCAAGCGTCGCGGCGCTGCGGCCGTGGCGCTGGTCACCGGCGAGGAGAAAATCGTCCCGCCCCGCGCCCACTATTTCGTCTGCACGGTCGAGGCCATGCCGCTGGAGCGGTCGGTCGAGTTCCTCGCCGTCGATGAGATCCAGCTGGTCGCAGACCCCGAGCGGGGCCACGTCTTCACCCAGAGGCTGCTGCATGCGCGCGGGCGGTTCGAGACCATGTTCCTCGGCGCCGGGACCATGGCTCCCCTGATCAGGGCGTTGGTCCCGGACGTGGAGATCGTGGCCCGCGAGCGCCTGTCGACGCTCTCGTACGCCGGCTCGAAGAAGCTGACGCGCCTGCCGACGCGCAGCGCCATCGTCGCCTTCAGCACAGACCAGGTCTACGCGATCGCCGAGCTGATCCGGCGCCAGCGCGGCGGGGCTGCCGTCGTCATGGGCTCGCTCAGTCCGCGCACACGCAACGCCCAGGTCGAACTGTTCCAGTCGGGCGAGGTCGATTTCCTCGTCGCCACCGACGCTATCGGCATGGGCCTGAACATGGACGTCGACCATGTCGCCTTCGCCGGCCTGCGCAAGTTCGACGGCCGCCGCACACGCTGGCTCCACGCCCACGAAATCGGTCAGATCGCAGGCCGGGCCGGGCGCCATCTGCGTGACGGCACATTCGGCGTCACGGGCGAGGCGCTGGAGCTGGACCCGGACCTGATCGAACAGGTGGTCGAGCACCGCTTCGAGCCGGTCGAGGCCGCCGAATGGCGCAACGCCCGGCTGGACTTCGACACCCTGCCCGACCTCCTGCGCTCCCTCGTGCAGACGCCGGGGCGAGGCGGGCTGAACCTGACCCAGACGGCGCTGGACGAGACCCTGCTGCGCCGCCTGATCAAGGACGAGGAGGTGGCGCGCGTGGGGCGCTCGCGCGGCGCCATCATGCGGCTGTGGGAGGCGTGCCAGCTGCCCGACTTCCAGAAGACCACGCTGGACGAGCACGGACGGCTGGCGAAGGAGATTTTTTCGGCCCTGACCGGCCGCCGCGGCCGGTTGGCGGAGGACTGGGTCGCGCCCCGCTTCGCCGAGCTGGACCGCGATGACGGCCAGATCGACCAGCTCTCGGCCCGTTTGGCGGGGGTGCGGACGCTCAGCTACATCGCCAACCGTCCCGACTGGCTGGATCAGGCGCAAGGCTGGCGCGACCGCACCAAGGCGCTTGAGGAGCGGCTGTCCGACGTGCTCCACGAGCGGCTGACCGCTCGCTTCGTCGACCGTCGCACCACCGCCCTTATGCGGGCCCTGAACGTTCGCGAGGACGCGACCGCCGAGGTCGACGGCGACGGCGCGGTGGTGATCGAAGGTCATGCGGTCGGGCGGCTCAGAGGCGTCGACTTCCAGATCGACAAGGGCTCCTCAGCGCTGGAAGACCGGGCCCTTCGTCATGCCGCGCGGCAGGCGGTCACGCCCGAGATCGCACGGCGGCTGGGCAGACTGGCGGCCGAGCCGGATGAGGCTTTCGGCGTCGCCCCTGACGGCGCGGTGCTGTGGCGGGGCGTTCAGGCGGGCGTGGTGGCGGGCGGAGACTGGTTCGCGCCGCGGGTTCGGCTGCTCGGCGAACTCGGTCCCGCGGCCGCCCGCGACCGCGCCCAGCGTCGTCTCGAGGCCTGGCTGGCCGCCGAGGCGGGACGCGCCCTGCGCCCGCTCGCCCGGCTCAAGGGCGCGATCGAGAGCGGGACGTTGAAGGGTCTGCCCCGGGGAATCGCTTTCCGGCTGGTCGAAGCCGGCGGCGTCATCGACCGGCGCGCGGTGGAGCGCGACCTCGCCGCCCTGAGCCAGGTCGAGCGGCGCACGCTCAGAACCTTTGGCGTCCGCGTGGGGGGCCATTCGGTCTGGCTGCCGGGCCTGCTGAAGGCGCGCGCCAAAACCCTCGCGCAGGCCTTCATCACCCGTGAGCCGTTCAGGCCCGGACCGGGCGCGCTGACGCTTCTGCCGGAACCCCCGCCTTCGCCGCGGACGCTGGCCGCGTTCGGGCTCAGGGCCGCAGGCCGGTTCGCCGCAGGTGTCGAACTGCTCGAGACCATCAGCGAACGCCGCGCCCGGGGCGGCGGAAGATTGAGCGAGACCGATATGGCGGAGCTGGGCGTCGCGGCCGGCGACCTTCCCCTTCTCGCCGCCGCGCTGAAGACTACGCGGGCCCAGCAACAGGACGGGGAGCCCGGCGGGCCGCGGGCGGTGAAGGACTCGCCCTTCGCCGCCCTGTCCGTTCTAACCGCCGCGCCGGAAACCTCGCGCCGCCGCCGCCCTCGCAAGCGCAGCGTCACGTGAGCGTTGGCGTTGGCTGAATCCTGCCGCATCGACGTCTGGCTGTGGCGCGCCCGGTTCGCGAAATCCCGGTCGCTGGCGGCGACGATGGTCGAGCGCGGCGTGGTTCGGCTGACCCACAACGGGGTTCAGACGCGGCTCGACAAGGCCAGCCGCAGCGTCCATCCCGGCGACGGACTGGTCTTCGCCCTCGGCGGCCGGCTGCTAGACCTGAAGGTCGAGGCGCTGGGCGAGCGGCGCGGTCCCGCCGCCGAGGCCCGGGCGCTGTACAGCCTCGCCGCAGGGTCGCCAGAGCCGCCCGCCGGTTGACACCGGAGACCCGCAGGCTCATTTGCGCTGCCCGCTTCCTCCTCCCCTTCCACGGCCAGTCGACCGCCCATGACCTACATCGTCACCGACGCCTGCGTGAAATGTAAGTTCATGGACTGCGTCGAGGTGTGCCCGGTCGACTGCTTCTACGAGGGCGAGAACTTCCTCGTCATCGCCCCGGACGAATGCATCGACTGCGGCGTCTGCGAGCCGGAATGCCCGGTCGACGCGATCAAGCCCGACACCGAGGACGAGCCTGACGGCAGGTGGCTTATAGTCAACGCCGACTACGCCAAGGTCTGGCCGAACATCACGGTCAAGGGAACGCCTCCCGCGGACGCCGAACAGTTCGAGCGCGAAACCGGGAAATTTGAGAAATACTTTTCCGAAAAGCCCGGTAAGGGTTCCTGATCTTCGCAAATGGCCGGAATGGGGCGAGGATTCGCGCGCCTCGTCGCACTGACGCTGTGGACGTTTTGAATTTCTGCAATTTTGTGATAGGTTCCTGTCATTGGGTCGGGCGGTAAGCGATTTTCTCGCGCCGCCCGCGTTTGCGACAGAACTCCGCCCACGAAGGCGGGGTCGGCCAGAGGTTCGGTGATCCGTTTCCACAGTTGACGACTGATATTGCTGCGCCGCCGACGGTCCGCCGTCGAGGGAGAGCGCAGCCGTCACTTGCGTGAACGTCTCTCCGCCCTGCGCCGGGAAAGGAATGACATGACGAACAAGACGGGTCTGGAATTCAAGGTTGGCGACGCGGTCGTCTATCCGGCGCACGGCGTCGGCAAGGTGGCGGCGGTCGAGACCCAGGAAGTCGCGGGCATGTCGCTC
>DASRWP010000241.1:0-2495 GCA_035654535.1 Brevundimonas sp. | reverse complement strand
CCGGAACACCGCTGGCCTCTATCTGCAGGGCTGGCCGGTCGACGGAGACGGGAACATCGCCACCGACCCGTCGGACCTTAACCGGTTGCGCACCGTCAACGTCGGTTCGGTCGGCGGCACCGCCGAGGCCACGACACGGGTTCAACTGAACGCCAACATCAAGTCCAGCCAACTGGTGTCGACCGAGGCGACTGATGCAGCGGCGACGCCGCCCGGCGCGAACGCCTATGACCCCGTGACGAACTCCATGGCCATGTGGGATCCGGACACCGGCGCCGGGGTGAAGGCGGACTTCGAACTGACCATTCCGGTGTCGGACTCCAAGGGCGGGCAGCGCACGATCGCCATCGCCTTCCTGAAGAGCTCGGTGCCGAACCAGTGGTATTCCGAGATCCGCGCCCTCCCGGCTTCCGACGTCGTCACGGGCGCCGGCCTCACGAACGGTCAGCTCAAGACCGGGCTCGTCGCCTTCACGCAGGACGGCCGGCTGGACGTTGACGCCATGACGGCGCTGGGCGCCCAAGCCCTGTTCCCTGACCCCACCGCAGCCACGCTGAACTTCGCCTCGTCCGACAGTGCGGCCCCGGCGGCCGGCGAATTCCAGTGGGCCCCGGGCCTTGGCATCGACGACCAGTCGCTGGCATTCGACCTGTCGGCTTCGGCCGGCGGCCTGACCCAGTACGACAGCGCCTCGGTGGTTCAGGCCGTGCTGACCAACGGCACCGCCTTCGGCAATCTGTCGGAGGTCAAGATCGACGACACCGGCTTCGTCACCGCCATCTTCGACAACGGCGTGACCCGCCGGATCGCCCAGATCGCCTTGGCGACCTTCCCCAGCCCCGACAGCCTGACCCAGACTTTCGGCAATGCCTATCGGGTCAGCCAGGGCTCGGGCACCTACAATCTGAAAGCCGCCGGCTCCGGAGGCGCAGGTCTGATCGGCGCCTCGCAACTGGAGGCCTCGACCGTCGATCTTTCGGCCGAGTTCACGGGCCTTATCACCACCCAGCGGGCCTATTCCGCCTCCTCCAAGATCATCACCACGGCCGACGAAATGCTGGCCGAATTGATCAGCATCAAGCGCTGATCGGTGGGCCGCGGGGGACGCGACGGTCATGAGTGAGGCTTCAAACAGGGCGTGGGCGGACGGAAAGCATCTTAGGTTTTCCTTCACCACGACGCTTAAACGGCCCTTAGCCGCCGACCGCTACCGTCAAGGTCACAGTGGTGGTGGTCAATGAGGCATAAGCCCATGTTGCAAGAGCGACGCCTGAACAGTCGAGGCGAACAGTATGTGGTGGGCCCCACGGGTACGCCTTTGACGATGCACGATCTTCCGCCGGCGGACACCGACCGGTGGGTCATCCGGCGCAAGGCCGAGGTCGTGGCCGCCGTTCGCGGCGGGCTGATCAGCCTCGACGATGCTCTGGCGCGCTACCGTCTGACGGCCGAGGAATTTCTCGCCTGGCAGAAGGCGATCGACAAGTGGGGCATGCAGGGCCTGCGCACGACGCGCATCCAGCACTACGGCCGGCCGTAAACCTCTCTCCCCGAAGAACTGCGGCCGCTTCCGGCAACGGAGGCGGCCGTTGTCGTTTTCCCGCTACGGGCCTCCGGCCTCGAATTCGCGCCGGTTTCGCACTAGATAGCGCGCCATGACGCCAGAAACGTCCATCTTGGCCGAGCCACTCTGTCCCGTGCCTGACATCGCCCCCCTGTCGTCGCCGGCCGACATGGATGCAGCGATCGCGTCCGCGCGCGCGGCGGTCGGGCTGCCGGTGGGTTCGCGCGTGGTGGCGGCCATGTCGGGCGGGGTGGATTCCACCGTGGTGGCCGGTTTGCTGCACAAGGCGGGCTATGACGTGGTCGGCGTCACCCTGCAGCTGTACGATCACGGCGCGGCGCTGAAGAAGAAGGGCGCCTGCTGCGCTGGGCAGGACATCCACGACGCCCGGCTGGCGGCCGAGATGCTGGGGATCCCCCACTATGTGCTGGACTACGAGAGCCGCTTCCGCGACGCGGTCATCGACCAGTTCGCCGACAGTTATCTGGCCGGGCAGACGCCGGTGCCGTGCATCCGCTGCAACCAGACAGTCAAATTCCGCGACCTGCTCGATGTCGCGCGTGATCTCGGGGCCGAGGCCATGGCCACGGGGCACTATGTCCGCCGCGCCATCGGACCGGGCGGCCGCCCCCAGATGCGCAAGGCGATCGATCACTCGCGCGACCAGTCCTACTTCCTGTTCGCCACTACGGCGCAGCAGCTCGACTATCTGCGCTTTCCGCTGGCCGATCTGGCCAAGCCGCAGGTGCGCGGCGTGGCGCTGGAGCTGGGGCTGCGCATCGCCGCCAAACCCGACAGCCAGGACATCTGCTTCGTCCCCAACGGCGACTATCGCACCCTGATCGACAAGCTGCGCCCGCAAGGGCGCGAGGCGGGCGAAATCGTGCACATGGACGGTCGCGTGCTGGGCAATCACTCCGGCATCACCGAT
>DASRWP010000240.1:0-5319 GCA_035654535.1 Brevundimonas sp. | reverse complement strand
CGGGCCACCGCGGACTACCTCGGCTTCGAGGACGCGATCCTGTTCGCCGCCGCCTTCGACGCCAACGGCGGCATCTTCGAGCCGCTGTTCGGGGCCGAGAACGCCATAGTGTCCGACAGTCTCAACCATGCCTCTATCATCGACGGCGTCCGCCTGTGCAAGGCCAAGCGGTATCGTTTCGCCAACTCGGACATGGACGATCTCGAGACCCAGCTGAAACAGGCCCGGGCCGACGGCGCGCGCGAGATCGTCATCGCCACCGACGGCGTCTTCT
Source organism: Brevundimonas sp. (assembly GCA_035654535.1). GTDB lineage: Bacteria > Pseudomonadota > Alphaproteobacteria > Caulobacterales > Caulobacteraceae > Brevundimonas. Next base: position 5,045 of record DASRWP010000240.1, on the reverse strand, counting down.
CGATGGACGGCTATATCGCCAGGCTGAAGGACATCCGGGCGCTGGCCGACAAGTACAGCGCCCTGATCATGGTCGACGACTGCCACGCAACAGGTTTCCTCGGCCCGCAGGGGCGCGGCTCCTACGCCCACCACGGGGTCGAGATCGACTTCCTGACCGGCACCTTCGGCAAGGCGCTGGGCGGGGCCATGGGGGGCTTCATCTGCGCGACGTCCGATGTTGTATCCCTGCTGAAGCAGCGCGCGCGCCCGTATCTGTTCTCCAACGCCCTGGCCCCGGCCATTTGCGGCTCCAGCCTCGAGGCCATCCGCATCGCCGGCGGCGACGAGGGAGACGCCCTCCGGAAACAACTGTTCGCCAACGCCGGCCGCTATCGCGCGGCAATGAGCGACGCCGGGTTCACCCTCTTGCCGGGCGAGCACCCGATCATCCCGGTCATGCTGGGCGACGCCAAGCTGGCCCAGGATTTCGCCGCCCGCGCGCTGGAGCTCGGCGTCTACGTCATCGGCTTTTCATTCCCCGTCGTGCCGCGCGGCCAGGCCCGCATCCGGACCCAGATGTCGGCGGCGCACACCTTCGAACAGATTGATCAAGCGGTTGCGGCGTTCACGACGGCCGGCAAGGAACTGGGAGTTATCGCATGACCGACACCATGAAGGCCCTGGCCAAGACGAAACCGGGCGTAGGCCTCGAACTGATCGACGCGCCGATCCCGGTGGCCGGACCCGAGGACGTCCTGATCCGGGTCAAGCGCACCGCCGTCTGCGGCACCGACATCCACATCTGGAACTGGGACGAGTGGAGCCAGAAGAACGTCCCGGTGCCCATGATCACCGGGCACGAGTTCTCCGGCGAGATCGTCGCCATCGGCAGCGACGTCGACCGCAGGCTCAGAGTGGGACAACGCGTCTCTGCCGAGGGCCATGTCATCGACCTGAACTCCGAAGCGGCGCGCGCCGGCCACTTCCACCTCGACCCCGCCACCAAGGGCATTGGGGTGAACCGTCAGGGCGCCTTCGCGGAATACGTCGTCGCCCCGGCCTTCAACGTGATCGAGCTGCCCGACGACGTGCCCTACGAGATCGGATCGATCCTCGATCCGTTCGGCAACGCCGTGCATACAGCCCAGCAGTTCGACCTGCTGGGTGAGGACGTGCTGGTCACCGGGGCCGGGCCCATCGGCATGATGGCGGCCGCCGTCGCCCGTCACGCCGGCGCGCGTACGGTGGTGCTGACGGACATCAACGACTTCAGGCTGGAGCTGGCCCAGAAGGTCGCGCCGGGCGTCCGCACCGTGAACACCACGCGGGAAGACCTGAAAGACGTCATGCATGAGCTTGGCCTGAAGGTCGGCTTCGACGTGGCGCTGGAGATGTCGGGCTCGCCGATCGCCTTCAAACAATGCGTCGACACCCTGATCATGGGCGGCGGCATGGCTATGCTGGGCATTCCGTCCAAGCCGATGGAGACCGACTGGGGCGCCATCATTCTGAAGGCGCTGACCATCAAGGGCGTCTACGGGCGCGAGATGTTCACCACCTGGCGCAAGATGCTGGGCCTGCTGAAGGCCGGCCTCGACCTGACCCCGCTGATCACCCACCAGATGGGCTACGAACGCTTCGAGGAGGGCTTCGAGGCGATGCGGTCGGGTCAGTCGGGCAAGGTGGTGCTCAACTGGGACAAGGCCGCCTAGGCGTTCACCCGATGGCCGAGCCCGGCGCCGTGGCGTCATTTCTGGAAGGGGACGGTCGGGACTCCCGGGGGCGCACGGTGTTCGACGTCTTGTCGATGAACGACGCTGATCTCGAGCGGACGCACGATTTCATCCAGTGGCTGTTCCCGCTGCCGGAGCGGTCCGCCGCCGTTCCTGACGCGCCGGTGCTGACCGCGGACGATACGGAGACAATCCGCGCCTCGACCATGGCGCAGTGCGCGCTGGCGGCGGCGACGGACCGGATGGCCGCCTTCTACGCCACGACCCCACACTGGCTCGCGCCGCACGACCACAACCACCTGCGGATCACCCGGATCATCCGCTCGCTGCGGCTGCTGTCCGGCGAGGAACAGGCGGACGCCTTCAAGTCGCTCGTCATGGCGCGGGTCGAGGCGACGCGCGCTCCTGTGAACGCGCGCAGTCTCGGCTATTGGGCCACGGCCTGAAGCCTCAGGCCGCGGCGGCGCTCCGCCCGCCGGTCGCCCGAAAGACGATGACGGCGAAGGCGAACATGCCCAGCACGACCATCGTTGGCCCAACGATCATCATGACCGGAACGACCGGCATGAGGCTCGGGATCGCCAGAAGCTGGATGGTCAGTCCGATCATCATGACCGGCAGGCCGATGACGGCAAGGGCTAGGTGAACCTTCGGAAGCCAACCGGCTGCTGCGTCGGGGAAGACGCGATAGAACAGGCCGTACAGGAACATCGAGACCCAGCCGAGCAGGTTGATGTGGGCGTGCACCGGCGAAACGGTGAAATTATGCGACGCGCCCATCCAGTAGCCGAGCGAAACCCCCAGCACGACGAACAGGACGCTCAAACGCAGAAAAGTGGCTGAAACAGACATCTGGACCCCTCCGACAAAAGCGGTTCGCAAACCGCCGTTCTCCCCGAATCCTGATTAGCGCATCCTCAGCGCAATGTCTTGATCAGAGCCTTTTCGAAACTCGCGGCGTCCGGGCCGGGCAGGGCGGTCAGGGCCCCGCTTTCGAACATCTCGAACACCTTCGGATGAACGTAGGACGAGCGGCACACTGTCGGCGTGTTGCCAAGGACGCCCGAGACCGCCTTGACGCAGACCGTAATCCGCCGCTTCGCCTCGGTCGGGGACGCCGGCGTCGGCATCTCCCGAAGGGCGCGCGCAGCCGAGACGGTGCCGGCCCATGTGCGGAAATCCTTGGCCGAGAATTGCTCTCCCATGGCCTCGCGGATGTAGGCGTTCACGTCGTCGGATGTGACCGCGGACAGCGCGCCGTCTTCATCCCGATATTTGAACAATTGCTGGCCGGGGAGTTCGCGCAGTGACCGGACCACGGTGGCCAGACGGCGGTCGCGGACCCGGACTTCGTGCTCGACGCCGCTCTTGCCCTTGAAAGCGAAGGTCAGGGCTGTCCCGTTCACGTCGAGGTGACGCTTGTTCAGCGTGGTCAGGCCGTAGGAGCGATTCTGCTTCGCGTACTGGGCGTTGCCGACGCGGATGAGGGTGATTTCAAGCAACCGCACCGCCGTCGCCAGCACCTTGTCCCGTGTAACGCCCCGGCTGGCCAGATCCCACTCGACGCGCGCACGCAGCTTCGGCAGGGCTCTGGCGAATGCGGGCAGACGCTCGAACTTGGTTTCGGACGCGTGGGCGCTCCAGCCCTGATGGTACCGGTATTGTTTGCGCCCCTTCATATCCCGGCCCGTGGCCTGGATGTGCCCGGTATCGCTGGGACTGATCCAGACGTTCGTCCAGGCTGGCGGAATGGCCAGCGCGCGGATGCGGTCCAGAACGGCGGCGTCCCGGATGCGGCCTCCATCGACCGCGAAGTAGTCGAACCCGTCAGCCGTCACGACCCGTGTAAGCCCCGGTTCGGCATCGCAGCAGAAGGTCAGACCGTTGGGAACCTCGGTCCGCTCGACAGTGTCGGCGGCTGAAGCGCCCATCAGGCGTGGGTCCGGTTCACGGAAGACGGGACGGGCATTGACGGCCTTCGCTACAGGGCGGGACGGGGAGGACCGGCAAACGTGACGCGAAGCGGTCGGGTTCCGCTTGACCCGGGCCCTGCCGCGGAGGAGGGCAGGGCATGAACTATCGCCACAGCTTCCACGCCGGGAATTTCGCCGATCTGGTGAAGCACGCCCTTGTCCTCTGGCTGCTGGAGCGGACGCAGGAGAACGGCCCCGCAACAATCATCGACACCCACGCCGGCGCCGGCGTCTACGATCTGACGGGGGACGCCACGCGATCGAAAGAAGCCGAGGCGGGGATTGCCCGGCTGATGGCCGCGGAGAATCGGCCGCCCCTGATTGAGGCGCTGGCCACGGAGGTGGCCGCGCTCAATCCCGACGGCGGCGGGCGCTTCTATCCCGGCTCGCCGCTGCTGATCGCGCGGCGGCTGCGGGCGGACGACCGCTACGTGGGGTTCGAGCTGAACCCGCCGGTGCTAGAGCTGCTCGCGGATGCGCTCACACCCTTTCCGGAGGCGATGGCCGAGGGCGGCGATGGCTACGAACAGACGATGGAATGGGCCGGCCGGGCGACCGGGCCGCTGGTCCTGATCGATCCGCCGTTCGAGCAGCCAGACGACTATCTGCGGGCCGCCGACACGGGCGCCGCCATTGTCCGCGCCGACGCGCGCGCCACGGTCGCCATCTGGACGCCCTTGAAGGACTTGGAGACGTTCGACGGCTTCCTGCGGCGGCTGGCGGCGGCGGGGGCCGGGCGGGTGCTGGTGGCAGAAGCGCGTCTCAGGCCGCTGAACAATCCCATGAAGATGAATGGCTGCGCCATGGTGGTGCTCAACCCGCCGCTCGGGAGCGAGGACGCGGCGCGCGAAATCTGCGGCTGGGTCGTCGAGACGCTGGGCGAGACGGGCGGCCGGGCCGAGGTCTGGGCGGTCTAGACCGGCTTCAGGGCCACTTCACCACGGGCGGCATCGAACTCAGGATCGAGTCGACGTTCCCGCCCGTCTTGAGGCCGAACATCGTGCCGCGGTCGTAGAGCAGGTTGAACTCGACGTAGCGGCCGCGCCGAACCAGCTGCTCCTCACGCTCTGCCGCGGTCCACGGCTCGACCATGCGCCGCCTGACGATGGCGCCGTAGGCTTCGAGGAAGGCCGCGCCCACGTCCCGGGTGAAGGCGAAGTCCCTCCCGTAGTCGCCGCTGTCGTGATGGTCGTAGAAAATTCCACCAGTGCCGCGCGGCTCGTTCCGGTGCGTCAGCCAGAAATACTCGTCGCACCACGCCTTGAACTTCGCATGCCATGCCGGGCCGTGGGCGTCGCAGGCGGCTTTCATGGCGGCGTGGAAGGCCAACGTGTCCGGGTGGTCCTGGCGCCGATCGG
>DASRWP010000239.1:0-1779 GCA_035654535.1 Brevundimonas sp. | reverse complement strand
CAAGTTCCACACCCTCCTGCTGTACGCGCTGTCCGGCCTCTGCTGTGGCATCGCGGCGCTCATGCTGACGTCCCAGGCGACCAGTGCCCAGGCCGCCATGGCGAACCTGTACGAACTAGACGCGATCGCCGCGGCGATCATCGGCGGCACGCTGCTCAGCGGCGGCCGCGGCACCATCATCGGCGCGCTCTTCGGCGTGCTGGTGTTCTCCACCATCACCAACCTGTTCGCGATCAACAACCTCTCCACCGAGGTCCAGAACATGGTCAAGGGCGCCATCATCGTCGCCGCCGTTCTGGTCCAGCAGTTCCGCTACAAATCGCTCACCCAACTTCTGAGCCGTTCCTCAAGCTGACCGAACCCCACACACATCCCGACGGCGACCGGTGACGGCCGCCCGGTTACCCCTGGAGAAAACATGTCCAACTTGTCCCGTCGCCGCATCCTCTTCGGTGGCGCCGCGGTCGGTGCCGGCGCCGTTCTCACCGCCTGCACCAGCAACGCGCCCCAAGAGAACACCCAGGTCAAAACCGACAACGAGGCATCCAACCCGAACGCCGCGCCCGGCCAGAAGGTCGTGGTCGGCTTTTCAGCGCCGGCGGCCGACCACGGCTGGATCGCCGCCATCACCAACAACGCCAAGGCGCAGGCCGGCGCTTACTCCGACGTGGAGCTCAAGGCGGTCGAGGCCGGCAACGACGCGGCCGCCCAGCAGGCCAGCGTGGCGACCCTGATCGCACAGAAGCCGAACGTCATCGTGATGCTGCCGCACGACGGCAAGGAGCTGAACTCCAGCGGCCTGGCAGCGATGAAGGCCGGCATCCCGGTGATCAACCTGGACCGCGCCTTCCCGGACGCCCTGGCGTACCGGCTGCTGATCAAGGGCGACAACTACGGCATGGGCGTGGCCGCGGGGAACTACATCGCCCAGCAGATGAAGGCCAAAGGCGTCAGCAGCCCGATCATCGGCGAGATCGCCGGCATCGACTCGCTGGAGTTGACCCAGGAGCGGTCGAAGGGCTTCGCGGCGGCCCTGGCGGCCCAGGGCATGAAGGTGGCGAACCGGCGGGCGGCGGAGTTCACCGCGGACAGCGGCCAGCGGGAGGCGGCAGGCCTGTTGCAGGCGCTGCCCAAGATGGACGCGCTCTGGAACCACGATGACGACCAGGGCATCGGCGTGCTGGCGGCGATCAAGCAGGCGAGCCGCACCGATTTCATCATGATCGGGGGCGCTGGCTCCAAGGCCGCCATCGACGCCATCACCGCGGACAACAGCGTGCTGAAGGCGACCGTCACCTACAGCCCGTCGATGGCGTCGTCGGCGATCTCGCTGGCCCGGTTGATCGGCCAGAACAAGGGCATGTCGGATCTGGTCGAGCTGCAGGTCCCGAAGGAGATCACGCTCGCCTCCGAGACGATCACGAAGGACAACGCCAGCCGGTACGCCAAGCTCGGCTTCTAGGCTCCGGCCGCTTCGACGAGAGGATTCACCATGGGGCAGCTGCGGGTCGGCATGGTCGGCTACGCGTTCATGGGCGCCGCGCACTCGCAGGCCTGGCGCACCGTCAACCGCGCCTTCGACCTGCCGCTGTCGGCACAGATGTCGGTGGTGTGCGGCCGCAGCGACGCGGGTGTCGCCGCCGCGGCCGCGAAACTCGGCTGGGACGCGCACGCCACCGACTGGCGCGAGGTCGTCGCCCGCGACGACCTCGACCTGATCGACATCTGCACCCCGGGCGACACGCACGCGGAGATCGCGCTGGCCGCGCTCGCCGCCGG
>DASRWP010000238.1:0-2123 GCA_035654535.1 Brevundimonas sp. | reverse complement strand
CCCCCGCCGCCCCCGCCGCCTCCGGCGACGCCCCCTCCGTCGGCGGCCTCAGCGGAGTACCTGCGGAACTATGGCGTCGGGAACACCAAGGCCATCGCCGCCTGGTCGACCGGCGCGACGGGTGCGGGCATTTCCGTCGGTGTGATCGACTCCGGCATCGACTTCACCCAGCCCGATCTGGCCGGCCGGATTTCGCCCTTGTCCACCGACGTCGTCGTCGGTCGCAACAACCCCACCGGCACCGTGGGCCCGGAGGGTCAACCTGCTCACGGCACCAACGTATCGGGGATCATCGCGTCGGGCTTCAACGGGTTCGGGACCATCGGCGTCGCCTATGAAGCGACGATCGTCTCGATCCGGGCCGACATCAGCGACTGCAAGGATCCGGATGACACCGTCTGTTTCGGCAGCGCCGACCTGGTCCGGGCGATCGACTACGCCATCGCCAACAACGTCCGCGTCGTTAACATGTCACTCGGCGGCAGCAGCCCTCTCGGCAGCGGCTTCGAGGCTGCCTTGCTGCGAGCGGTCAACGCGGGTCTCGTCTTCGCCATCGCGTCGGGCAATGAGGCGGGCGACAGCCCGGAGTGGCCCGGCCGCTACGCCAGTGACCCGCGCTTTATCGGCAGCATCATCGTGGTCGGATCGCACAACGCCGCCGAGGCGATGTCGACTTTCTCCAACCGCGCCGGGGTCTCCGCCGCCGTCTACATCAGCGCCCCGGGCGATCAGGTGCTTACGTCGTGTAACGGGACCACCTGCTGGCGCGTCAGCGGAACCTCGTTCTCGGCACCGGCCGTCGCCGGCGCCATGGCGCTGCTTCTCGACGCCTTCCCCAACCTGACGGGGCGCGAGGCCGTCCAGATCCTCCTCGCCACGGCCCGCGACGCCGGCGATCCGGGCCTGGACGTCGTCTGGGGCCGCGGCCTGCTGGATATCGCGCGCGCCTTCCAGCCAGTCGGCGCTACCCAGGTCGCAATGACCAGCGGCGCGGCTGTCAGCGTCACGACCCAGACCTTCGCCTACACCGGCGGAGCCTTCGGGGACGCGATGCGCGTGACTGAAGGCCTGCAGACAGTCGGCCGCGACGACTTCGATCGCCTGTTCCGCGTAGACCTCGCCGCGAGCTACGGACTGGCCCCCCGTGGCGCCGCAAACCTTCTGCCGCAGGCGCCGCGCGAACAGGCCCGCCTCACCGCGCCGGGTCCGCTGGGCTCGACGCTGTCGTTGACCACAAGCGCAGCGATGGAGGACAGCGCATACGATCTGGCTGCGGCCACCAGCGTGATCACCCCCTGGCTCGACGGGCGCCGGCGGGAGGATGTGACGCTGGAGTTCGCAACCGGAAACGGCATGGTCGCCTATTGGCGCGGACGCAACGGCGCCCGCTCGCCGTTCGCGCTGGGCGCCGCCGACAACTTCGCCTCGCTGGCCCAGGTGGACACCGCCTGGCTCGGCGCGGTCAGGCTCGGCGCCTTGACCCTGACGGCGGATACGGGCAGCGGCGACCGCGCCATGCCCTTCCAGACGAAGGAAGAGGACGTCTCCAGCTACGCCCGTTTCGTCGCCGACGTGCAGGTCAATCCGACCAGCCGCCTGCGCTTCGCTGTCGGGGGGCTGGACGAGAAGATGGGGCCGCTGGGCTCCTACGCTCCCCTCGATTCCGGCCTTGCCCTTCCCAGCACGACCACCTTCGGCTCCGTCGCCGGTCAGCTTACGCTGCGGCCCAACCTGTTCCTGAACGCGGAGATGGGCTGGGCCCGGACCGACCTTCAAGGGCGGTTCCTGAGCCTGTCCGAAACCGCGCTGAGTTCGACCTGGTCCGTGGGCCTGACCACCTTCTGCAAGTCTTTCGGCTTCGGGTGCGAAAGCCTGACCTGGTCCATCCAGCAGCCGTTGCGGACCGAGAGCGGAACCTTCAGTGCGTACCTGCCCGATTCGCCCGAGGGCTATTTCGACGCGACGACTTTCTCGACCCGGACCTTCTCGGCCCGGCCCAGCGGTCGGCAGATCGACATGTCGCTGGGCAGCGTCCATCGCCTGCCTGACGGCTCTGCGCTGTCGCTCAGGGGCGTGGTCACGCGCGACGACGGTAACATCCGGTCGTCCGACACCGCTTACAG
>DASRWP010000237.1:0-1916 GCA_035654535.1 Brevundimonas sp. | reverse complement strand
ATCTCGACATCGTGCGGCGGGTGTCAGAGACGTTCCGCGTGCCGACCTTCGCCTATCAGGTGTCGGGCGAGTATTCGATGATGCGCGCCGCCATGGCCAAAGGCTGGCTGGACGAGGACCGGGCCATCCTTGAGAGTCTGCACGCCTTCAAACGGGCAGGCTGCGCCGGCGTGCTGACCTATTTCGCCCCTCAGGCGGCGCGCCTCCTCGGCTAGAGGGGCAAACGGGCTGTCCAGCCGTCAAAGGCCACGTCGACATTGTCCGGGACCGCCGCCTTTAGCGCGTTGTAGTCCAGGTCCAGGTGCAGGTTGGTCAGCACGGCGCGCTTCACCTCGGCTCGGGCGATCCAGTCCAGCGTCTTGTCGACGTGGGCGTGGGTCGGATGTGGCTTCCAGCGAAGGGCGTCGACGATCCACAGGTCGCAGCCGCGCACGGCGTCGAGGGCGGCATCGTCCAGATCCGACACGTCGCTGGAATAGGCGACCGGTCCAATGCGATAACCAACCGATCTGATCGGGCCGTGAGCCTGATCGAAGGTGATCACAGGCAGGGCGCCGCCCGCGCCTTCGAGGCCCCACGGCTGGCCATGCGGCGGTATCAGCTTCTCATCCAGGATGGCGGGATAACCCTGCTCATCTCTGAAGATGTAGGGGAATCGCCCGACGAGAGCGTCTCGTGTTGCGATATCCATCCAGGCGGGGATCCGGCTGCGGGCCGTCAGCGCGAAGACCCTCAGATCGTCGATGCCATGCACCTGATCGGCGTGGTCGTGGGTATAGAGAACTGCGTCGACGTGCCGGACCTCGGCGGTCAGCATCTGGTTCCGCAGGTCCGGCGACGTGTCGATCAGGACGCTGGTGGCGCCGCCCGCGCCATGACAGCGGATCAGCGCCGAGCAGCGGCTGCGGCGGTTCTTCGGCTCCGCCGGGTCGCAGTCGCCCCAGTCGCCGTCGCCGCGCGGCACGCCGCCGGACGAGCCGCAGCCGAGAATGACGACCTCAAGCTCGCTCATGCGCCCTCCGGCCTCGGAATCCGGTTGAACAGGGCGAAGAAGGCGTCGGTTGTGCGGGCCTCGGCCTCCTCACGGGACCAGCCCCGGATGTCCGCCAGCTTGTCGAGGACGTGTCCGACATAGGCCGGCTCGTTGCGCCGCCCCCGGTGCGGCACAGGAGCCAGATACGGGCAGTCGGTTTCAACTATGATCCGGTCCGCAGGCATGGCGGCGATGATCTCGCGAACCTCGGCCGCGGCCTTGAAGGTGGCGATGCCCGAAACCGAGAACCATGCACCTAGTTCCGCGGCCTTTTCAGCCAATTGCGAGCCGCTGGTGTAGCAGTGCATCAGGAACTTGAAGGGCGCTCTGTCCTGCTCTTCCGCCAGAATGTCGCCCATGACGGCGTCGGCTTCGCGGGTGTGGGCCACCAGAGGCAGGCCGGTGAGGCGCGCCGCCTCCACGTGCGTGCGGAACACCGTCGCCTGGATCTCGCGTGGGCTCAAATCGTAGTGAAAATCGAGGCCGCATTCGCCGATCCCGACGACCCGGGGCCGCTGCGCCAGCTCGGCCAGTTGGGCCGCGGTAACGTCCGCATGGTCCTTCGCCTCGTGCGGATGGGCCCCTACAGTGCACCATATGTCGGGATGGGCCATGGCCAGCCCGTGTGTCGCCTCAAAGGTCGACAGCTTGTCCGAAATCTCGACCATGAGTCCGACGCCCGCCTGCCTCGCCCGCGCGATGACGGCGTCGCGGTCCTCGTCGAACTGCGGCGCGTGCAGGTTGACGTGGCTGTCGATCAGCATCAGCCCGCCGCCTTGGTGCGCTGCAGATCCGCCAGAGCTCCCGCAAGCACGTCGGCGCGATCGAGGTTGATGGCCGCGGCGCGGTCAGGCAGCTCCGACAAGCGGCTCCACAGTTCGGC
>DASRWP010000236.1:0-1621 GCA_035654535.1 Brevundimonas sp. | reverse complement strand
GCTGCTGAAGCTGGTCGGCGCCACTCGCGGACAGGTGCTGACGGCACAGGCAATCGAGTTCCTGGCAATGAGCGGGGGGATTGTCAGCCTCGCCTTTCTGGCCGGGACCGCGGCCGCTTGGTGGGTGACGACGCAGCTGTTCGAACTGCCCTTTCAGCCCGACTGGACGAACCTTCTGCTGCTGCCGCTGATCGGCATGATCGTGGCGGTCGGAACGGCCCTCCTGGCCGCCTGGCCGGCCCTGCGTGTCCGCCCGGCAACAGCCCTTCGCGCCGCCTAGGTCCCTCGTTCGAAACGGAACCTTCCCCGCCGAAGGGCCGTTTGAGCGGGCTGAAAGGATTTCTTCACATGTCCCATTTCCCGACCCTCGGCGACCTCGGACTGGTCCATGATCCCAAGGGACGCGGCTATCATGCGGTCTATCGTGAGCATGAAGTCAATCACTGTCCCGGCTGCGGCCGGACCCACTGGCTGATCGGCCGAGTGTCGGCGGAATGCGCCTTTTGCACTACTGCCCTTCCGCTCGCCGAAGCCAGCACGCGCCATCACAACGGTCCTGCGATCATCCAGCATCGCAACCGGAACAACGGACACGCCTACGCGGCGTAACCCCACGTCCCCGCGGCACCAGGGAAGGGATGCGCGCCAAGGCGTCGCGCCCGCCGTACGGGGACGACTAACGCGAAGAGGGTAGCGCCGGTGTCCGCCTGACGGGCACCGGCGCGTTGCATAGGTCGACCCCGCCCGCAGCCAGGTTGAAGAAATCGTCACGGCGATTGGCCCGCGCATTAACGAAGGCGGCGAAGCTCGCGCTACCGGTTCGCATCACCTGGAAGCTCGGGCGGTCGGTCGGAGCGAGCGCCGAAGCCAGTCGGGCAGTCCGGATCGAACGGGCCACCGTCCCAGCCTTGTAAAAGCCGAGCGCCTCGGTCCCGCGCGGCAGGGCCGAGAGATGCTCTATCCCCTCCACCACTCGCCCGACCAGCGCGATGTTGCGGTCGAGGTGACGCGGCGCATGGCCGATCACGGCATACAGCTCGCCGCCCATGCCCGTATCGGGAGCCATGTCGCGCCCGACCCCGACCATGCCGTAGCAATGGGCGAGGTTTGCCCGTTTCGTCGCCGGGTTCCAGGCGACCGGCCAGCCCAGCGCATGACCGACCCGGGGCGCATAGCTGTCGCCATAGCCTAGCGGGCGAACGCCAAGGCCGCGAAGGGGGCGCTCATATTCGGCTGGCGGGCGCTTCACGACTGCGGCGGGAACGGGCGGCCCGCCCTCGTTCACGCCCCATTGCGCGACATAATTGTCCTGCACCCGATAGACGCTGGCCGAGCGCCAGTAGTCAGTCGCCGCAAGCGCACGGATGTTGGCGACATGGACCGGGGCGAAGGCGGGCGCGAGCTGCACCACCGTGCGTGCGCCGTCGGCATAGTCGATCACGAGGAGGTCGTCGGGCCTGACCGTCTCCCAGGCGGCGGCGGGCGCGCGGGCGACGATCTCCGAGGGGGTCGGCGGGCGCGGGCGGGCCGGAACGGCGCGGGGCTGGGCGGCGACCGCGGTAGCGGCACTAAGGGCAAGGATCAGGCTCATGCCCGCACCCTATCGCGCCGCGGCGGCTTG
>DASRWP010000235.1:0-2870 GCA_035654535.1 Brevundimonas sp. | reverse complement strand
GCACAATAGCTCGGTCGCCCTGCAAAAGTTCCGCCTCTATTTTTCCCCGCCCGGTGGCGGTGACCATCGGGGAGATTTGCCTCCCGCCCGGTCACATCCCGGTCCGCAGCGCAGCATGTCGCTTCGGTTTGGGGGTTCTGGACGCCTGTCCAGATCCGCTCAGGAGGTTGCCATTGGCGATGGAACCGCCCCCCGCCCGAGATGGTTGGCAGCGCGCGCCACGATAGGCGTGCTGTCAGGACCAACGTCATGAAAAACAAGATCATCGCCACCGCCGCCGCGGCTCTCTTCCTCACCGCCGGAGCAGCCGTCGCCCAGGCGCCAGCGGCCTCCGACGACGCCTCTTATCAGGGAACGGCCGGACCGGCCGTTGTCGAAGAAGACGACGGCATGGACTGGGGCTGGCTCGGCCTGCTCGGTCTCGCCGGCCTGCTGGGTCTGAAGAAGCGCAAGGATGAGCCGGTCCGCACCCATCCCACCAACACGGGCACGACTAACCGCTAAGCTGTCGTTCGTGCGATCACGCCCGCCGCCTTCACCGGCGGCGGGCATATCCCCGACCGGGCCGACTTCAAACCGAGGCGTACGCGTCCAGTTCGGCGATCCGCGACGCCTTTTCGGCCTCGCCCAGAAACGATCCCTCGAAGCTGTTGCGCGCCAGCTGTGTCACCTGCTCCCGCGTCAGCCCGACCGCCTCCGCCAGACGCCTGTAGTTGTCGTTCACGTAGCCGCCAAAATAGGCGGGATCGTCGGAGTTGAGGGTGACGTGGAGCCCGCGGCGCAGCATCTCGGGGACGGGGTGGTCGTTGAGGTCATCGACCACGCAGAGCTTCAGGTTCGAAAGCGGGCAGACGGTCAGGGTCATCTGCTCCTGCGCCAGCCGCAGGACCAGCGCCTCGTCCTCCATCGAACGGTTGCCGTGGTCCATGCGGTCTATGTGGAGCAGGTCCAGCGCCTCGTAGACGTAGCCGGGCGGGCCCTCCTCCCCGGCGTGGGCGACGCGCTTCAGCCCCATCTGGCCGGCGCGGTCAAACACCCGCCGAAATTTCGAGGGCGGGTGGCCGACTTCCGAGGAGTCGAGACCGACGCCGACGATGCGGTCGAGCCATGGCTCGGCGGCCGCAAGGGTGGCGAGAGCAGCGTCCTCGTCCAGGTGACGAAGGAAGCACAGGATCAGCCCGGACGTAACGCCAAGCTCGGCCTCCGCCGTCCGCATTCCTGCTAGCAGTCCGTCGGCGGCGATCGAGAACGGCAGTCCGCGGTCGGTGTGGGTCTGGGGATCGAAGAAGATCTCGGCGTGGCGGACATTGTCCGCCGCCGCGCGCCGGAAATAGGCGACGGCGAGGTCGTGGAAGTCCTCCTCGGTCCGGAGCACTTCGGCCCCGGCGTAATAGATGTCGAGGAAGTCCTGCAGGTTGGAGAAGTCGTAAGCCGCGCGCACCGCCTCGACGCTGTCGAAAGGGATGGCCACCCGGTTGCGCCGCGCCAACTCGAACATCTGTTCCGGCTCGAGGCTGCCCTCGATATGCAGGTGCAGCTCAGCCTTGGGCAGGCCTGCAATGTAGGCGTCGAGCGACATGGGCGATCCTTCGATGAGGCCGCCAGTCTAGCCTACATCCGTTCAGGCGTGTCGATCCCGAGCAGTCCGAGCGCCGTCTCAAGCTGGTCCAACGCCGCGTGCGACAGTGCCAGCCGCGACGCGCGGGTGGCGTCGTCGGGCGCAATCAGCACAGGACAGGCGGCGTAGAACCTCGAGAACGTCTGGGCCAGCCGATAGGCGTGCTCGGCCACCACATGCGGCATGCGCTTGTCGTAGGCCTCAGCCACAGCCTGCGAGAAGGCGTCCAGCGTCAGGGCCAGATCGCGCTCGGCCGGTTCGGCGATCACGATGGCCCCCGGCTCCCCGCCTTGCTCCGCACCTTTGCGCAGCAGGGATTTGATGCGCACCGCCTGGTAGAGAAGATACGGCCCGGTCTTTCCCTCGAAGCTGGTGAAGCGGTCGAGGTCGAAGACGTAGCTGGTGGTGCGGCTGTTCGACAGGTCGGCGAATTTCAGCGCGGCGACCGCCACCTTGTGGGCGATCGCCTCGAATTCGGCCTCCGGCAGATCGTCGCCCAGCCTCGCTTCGTGCAGCCGCTCGCGCGCCTTGTCGACGGCCATGGTGATCAGGTCGTGCAGCTTCAGAACGCCGCCCGCCCGGGTCTTGAAGGGCTTGCCGTCCGGCCCGTTCATGGTGCCGAAGCCGAGGTGGTCCAGCGAGCCTTCGGCGGCGTATCCGGCGAGATACGCCGCCCGGAACACCTGTTCGAAGTGTTCGGCCTGACGCTCATCGACGACGTAGAGGATCAGGTCGGGATCGATGGCCTTGCGCCGGTCCAGGATCGTGGCGAGGTCCGTCGTGCCGTACATCGCCGAGCCTTCGGACGAGATGACCAGCAGAGGCGGCGGGCTGGGCGCCTCGATCACGCTGCCGTCGGGCAGCTTCTTCTTGCGGGTCTCGCCGGGGCGGGCGACGTGGACGACGCGGGCGCCATCGTCCTCGACGAGCAGGCCGTTGGCCTCCAGATGGGCGATCATCTCGGGCATCAGGGGATCGGCGTCGCTTTCGCCGTTCCAGAGATCGAAGGTCACGCCGAGGGCTCCGAATTCGCGCTCCAGCGCGGTTCGGCTGACGGCGACGAAATGCCCCCACAGCGCGCGATAACCGGGGCGTCCGCCCTGCAGCTCGGCCGTGGCCTTTCGGGCCCGGTCGCGGAAGGCGCCGTCTTCCTTGGCCCTGGCGGCGGCGGTCGGGTACAGGCGTTCGAGATCCTCGAGGGTGACCGGGCTGTCAGCCGGGAAGGGTCCGTCGCCGCCTGACACGAAGGCCT
>DASRWP010000234.1:0-8579 GCA_035654535.1 Brevundimonas sp. | reverse complement strand
ATCTTCGGAAGACCATGGCGCACAGGGCCGACGCCGGACGGCCGCCCGTCGTGGCCCCGGCAATGAGCCCGCGACCACTCTCGCCGACCGTCTGGACCTCAACCCAGTTGGCGCCGGAGACGCTGCCGCTGCTGGCGCAGGCGGGCATCCGACGGATCGTCAGCAATCGGCCAGACGCCGAAGACCCCGGTCAACCCACAGCGGCCGAGATGGAGGTCGCCGCAAACAACGCGGGTCTGGAGTTCGTCTGGATCCCGGTCACCGGCCTGCCGGGGGCCGGCCAGATTCGATCTCTTGCGGATGCCCTTTCCGACCGGGCGCCGACCGTCCTGTTCTGCCGCTCCGGCACGCGTTCGGCAGTGATCTGGGCCATGTCGCAACGGCTGAACGGCGCGGATCCGGACGCTCTGAGGGCCGCGGCGCGCGCCGCTGGATACGACCTCAGCCACATCCCCCTCTAGCGAGCGATTCCCGCGCGTGCCGCGTATGGGACGGGCTCCGGCGTGCAGGAGGCTACCGCCAGCTGCGCCGCCATGAGACACAACAGGGCGGCGGCGACGGGCTGAAGCCGATTTGAGACAGCCAAGGCGATGGAAACAGCCACAATGCGCGCTCCGCAGAAGGTTTACGCAACCTCGACGCAAGCTCCGGGCCGCCCGCGATGATCCCCTTCCTTCCCATGCCTTCATTCGAATACGGCCGCGCCGATCCAGTTTCGCCACTGATCGAGCGGGTAGTCGCGAACAATCCCGGGCCGTTCACCTATACGGGCACTGGCACTTACATCATCGGCCAGCGCCGGGCCGGGGCCGGCGTCGCCGTGATTGATCCAGGACCCGACGACCGGGCCCATCTCGCCGCCCTGCTTCGGGCGGTCGAGGGCCGGCGGGTCACCCATGTGCTGGTGACCCACACCCACCGCGACCACGCGCCGCTCGCGCGCCCATTCGCCGCGAGCGTGGGGGCGCCGATCCTCGCGGCCCGCCCGCCGGCGCGCGAAACGCATGCCTCGTCGGACCTCGATGAGGACGAGGACGACGCCTTCGCGCCCGATGTGGTGCTGGCGGGCGGCGAGGTTCTGGAAGGGGACGGCTGGACCCTCGAGGTCATGTCCACGCCGGGGCACGCCTCCAACCACATGGCCTTCGTGTTGCGGGAAGAGTCCGCGCTGTTCAGCGGCGACCACGTGATGGGCTGGTCGACCACCGTCGTCGCGCCGCCGGACGGAGATATGGCGGCTTATATGGCCAGCCTCGAGGCGGTCATCGCGCGCCGCATTGAGACCGTGTGGCCGACCCACGGTGGCCCGATCACCACGCCCGCTCCCTTCCTGAAGGCCTACCGGGAACACCGCCGGGCGAGGGAGGCCCAGATCATGGCCCAGGTCGAAAGGGGCGTCGGACGGATCGCTGACATCGTCCCGATCCTCTACGCCGCCGTAGATCCGCGCCTGTGGCCGGCGGCGAGCCTGTCGGTCTGGGCGCATCTGGTCGCGCTGGAGAAGGCCGGGCGCGTGCGGGCCGCCCCGGGTCCGATCATCGACGCCGTGTGGGAGCCGGTCTGACGCCTAGCGGCCGCTGCGAAGCGCCTCGCTGATCCGCGTGGCCATGCGGCAGGCCGCGCCGGCGTGCGGGCGACCGTCCCGGGCCGCAACACGCACATCGGTGCGACCGGGCCGGATGCGGATTACGGCGTCGTGGTGGAAGCCGAACCAGAAGCCTCGATGGGCGCCGTTGGCGCGCGCCACTCCGGCCCTCCGTACTGAAAAGCCGGCCCGCTGGAGGGCCCAGGCGGCGGACTCCGGCGCGATCTGGGTCATGGCGGGAAGTGCGCCGGGACAGGCCTCGGCCCCGACGACGGAGGCAGGCCCCTGCCCGGCCCCAGCGCGAGGCAGGTCGCCGAAGCCGGGGATGTCAGCCAGATTGGTGCTGATGTCCTCCGACGGCCCGGCGGCGAGGCGGTTGTGCTGCCAAATGTGGCCTCCGAGGGTTCCAAGGCCCGCAACCAGTGCGATGGCCGCCAGCACGCCCCTACGGCGGAAATCCCGAACGGCGAGAAAGGCCGCCGCCAGCGCTGCGGCCGCGCCCACGAACGCGAGCCACAAACCGACTTTCAGCGTCAGCAGGTCGTAGCCGATCTCGGGCGGCATCAGGCCGGTGCGCGTCCCCAGAGCCGAAACGAGTACGAGCAGCGGCGCGGCCAGACTGGCCGCCATCAGCGCCTGGACGGCCGTCCGGGACTTGCGGCCGCCGATCATTCCGTCAGCCCGCCGTCGGCAGACGGTAGCCGCTCATCCGCTCGCGGATCAGCTTTTTGTCGACCTTGCCCGTCGCGCCGAGCGGGATGTCTTCGGCGAAGACCACATCGTCCGGCATCCACCATTTCGCGATCTTGCCCTGCAGGAAGTCGAGGTGCTCCTGCTTGTCCTGGCTTTCGCCCGGCTTCAGCTTGACGATCAGCACCGGGCGTTCGTCCCATTTCGGGTGGGCTGCGCCGATGACGGCGGCCAGTTCGACCTTGGGGTGGCCCACCGCAATGTTCTCGATCTCGATCGAGCTGATCCACTCGCCACCGGACTTGATCACGTCCTTGGCTCGGTCGGTGATCTGCATGAAGCCCTGCTCGTCGATGGTCGAGACGTCGCCGGTGTCGAAGAAGCCCTCGTGGTCGAGAATGTCGCCGCCCTCGCCCTTGAAATAGGCGCCCGCGATGGTCGGACCCTTGATCATGAGCCGCCCGTAGGTATGCCCGTCATGGGGCATTTCCTGACCAGCGTAGTTCTTGAGCTTGAGCTCCACGCCGAGCGGCGGCGTGCCCTGCTTGACCCGCCATTTCATCTGCTCGTCGTAGGGCAGCGCCAGCAGTTCCGGCGGCAGGTTGGACAGGGTGCCGATCGGCGAGGTCTCGGTCATGCCCCAGCCCTGAAGCACCTCGATCCCGAACTCGTCCTGGAAGGCGCGGATCAGGCTTTCGGGCACGGCGGAACCGCCGATCAGCACCTTCTTCACGGTCGGGATACGCAGGCCGTTCTCGCGCAGGTGGGTCAGCAGCCCCTGCCAGACCGTCGGCACGGCGGCGGAGAACGTCACGCCCTCGCTTTCGATCAGCTCATAGATGGCCGCACCATCCATCCGCGCGCCCGGCATGACCAGCTTCGCGCCCGATGCCGGACCGGCGAAGGCGATGCCCCATGCGTTCGCATGGAACATTGGTACGACTGGCAGGATCACCTCTTTCGGCGACGGCCCCAGCACGGTCGATTGCATGCCCAGCAGCGTATGGATGAAGTTCGAGCGGTGCGAGTACAGCACGCCCTTCGGATTCCCGGTCGTGCCGGAAGTGTAGCAGAGGCCGCAGGCCGTCAGCTCGTCAAACCCGCCCCACTCGATCTCTTCGGAGGCGTCGGACAACAGGGATTCGTAACATTCGACGCCCGGCAGTTTTGCATCGGGCATGTGGGCGTCGTCGGTCATGACCACGACCCGCTGGACCGTCGGGCAGTGCGGCAGGATGGCCTGAAGCAGAGGCACGAACGTCAGATCGACGAAGATCACACGGTCTCCGGCGTGGTTGATGATGTAGATCAGCTGCTCGGGGAACAGACGGGGGTTCAGGGTGTGGCAGACCGCCCCCACGCCCATGATTCCATACCAGACCTCCATGTGCCGCCCGGAGTTCCAGGCGAGGGTGGCGATCCGGTCGCCGACCTGAATGTCCCAATCCTTCAGGACGCTGGAGACGCGCTTCGCCCGGGCGTGTATTTCGGCATAGGTCGCGCGCTCGATCGGGCCCTCGACGGAGCGCGTCACCACCTCGCGGTGGCCGTGCCAGTTCTTCGCGTGGTCGAGTATCTTGTCGACCGTCAGCGGCCAGTCCTGCATCAGTCCGAGCATGGCGTCCCTCAAGCGTGCGCCTGCTTGTCGAGGCGCTTGGTCGTCACGCTATCGGCGCAGTACCGGATAAGCAACGTGACGCGGCGTCACCCTCGCAAACCTGCACGCTGGTGAACCGGACCCCGGCGCACTAGAAGCGCGGCATGCCCATCCTGATCGCCATCACCGGAGGCTCGGGCTCCGGCAAGAGCACCCTGGCTGAGGCGCTCGTCGCCGCCTTGCCGCCGGGGGCCGCCGTCCTGTTGCGCGAGGACGCCTATTACCGGGACGCCGCCAGCCTGCCGGATTTCGATCCCGCCACCTTCGATTTCGACGACGTAGCGGCGCGCGATCACGACCTGATGATCAGTGACCTGCGGCGGCTGAAGGCGGGCGAGGATATCGTGGCCCCGATCTATTCCTTCATCCACCATGGGCGTGAGCCGGGCGGCGAACCGCTTCATGCGGCCGATGTGGTGGTCATCGAGGGCACGCATGTGCTTTGCACGCCGGACCTGACGGCCCTCTTCGACATTCGCGTGTTCGTCGATACGCCCGCGGACATCCGCTTCATCCGCCGGCTGTTGCGGGACCAGGCCGAGCGGGGCCGAACGGCAGGCTCGGTCATCGACCAGTATCTCGCCACCGTCCGCCCGGGTCATGAGCGGCTGACGGAGCCGTCGCGGGTCAACGCCGACTTCGTTGTCGCCGACGCCACGGCCGCGGTCCGCCTCGAAGACCCGCAAGTCGTGGTCCGTCTCGCGGCGCCGGTGTTGGCGCATCCCCTGCTGGCGCCTTTGCTGACCCGCTGACATCCGTCTGGCCGGACCGGCGGTGGAGGATCACCCTCGTCGCCTCAGAGAGCTTCCATGCGAGGCCTGACCCTCAGGGCCAGAGCCGGGACTTCACCCATCCAGCCCCATCGCGATCGAAGCGCAGGCGGTCGTGCAGGCGGAAGGGTCGGTCGCGCCAGAACTCGACCTGCGTTGGCTGGATACGCCAGCCGGTCCAGTGTTCGGGACGGGGAGCCTCGCCGTCGCCGAAGCGGCGGGTTTCGCGCTCGACGGCCCGCTCCAACGTCTCGCGGTCCGGCAGCGGGCGGGACTGGTCGGAGGCCCATGCGCCGATCCGGCTCTCGCGAGCGCGGCTGGCGAAATATGCATCCGCCTCGGCGGCGGTGACCGGTTCGACCGAGCCTCGCACCCGAACCTGACGCCGCAGTGACTTCCAGTGGAACAGCAGGGCCGCGCGGGGAACGGCGGACAGCTGCCGTCCCTTGGCGCTCTCTTCGTTCGAGTAGAATGTAAAGCCCCGGTCATCGACGTCCTTGAGCAACACCATTCGGCTGTCCGGGGCTCCCTCGGCGTCGACCGTCGACAGGGCCATGGCGTTGGGATCGTTGGGTTCCGTGGTCCGGGCGTCGGAAAGCCATTCCAGAAACAGGGCGATCGGCTCCGTCCGGTCGAAAATGGCCTCGTCGCCGTTGGCGGCGAGCGCGGACGCGTAGTCGCGGGCGTATTCCTCGCGGGTCGGGCTGGACGGGATCACGGGGGCGGTCATGCCGACTTGATAGTCGCTTCCGGCCCCCCTGGGGAGAGCGTCACGGTTAACCCGGCCTTGACCATGTGTCGCGCCTTACTGGCGGCATGCGCGCACGCTCGCATCCTGAGGTCGCCTCGCCGTCCGAGGCCTACGCCCTGCTCGGCCTGACCGGCCCGGCGGACGGCGCGACGTTGACCGACGCCTTTCGCGCGGCGGTCAAGGCCGCGAGACCCGAAGCGCAAGGCGGCGACGAAGCGCATTTCCGACGCGTGATCGCGGCTTGGCGGCTGATCCAGCAGATTGCGCCCACGCCCGTGCTCGCCCCACCGGTCAGGAGCGACGCCATGTCGCCGACCGTAACGATCACGCCGCTGATCGCTCTACGCGGCGGTAAGGCGGAGATCAGGCTGGCGCGCCGGCGTTTGGCGGTGACGGTCCCCCAGGGGGTGCGGACGGGAGAGCGTCTGCGGCTTCGCGGCGGAGGCGTCGATGGCGCCGACCTCTTCCTGCCGGTGCTGATCCGCGGATCAGACGGGCTGAGCGCCGTGGGCGACGACCTCTACATGAGCTGGCCCACATCCGACCGCCTGCTGGCGGACGGTGGACGGCTGGAGATCGAGACCCATGCCGGCGCCCGCTCCGCCTGGCTGGTGGGGGGCTGTCAGCCCCCGCGCCTCAGGCTAAAGGGGCTGGGGTTGCCGGCGCGTGGCCGCAGACCCCAGGGCCACCTTTTCGTGACGCTGAAGCCATCGCGCGACGCTCCCACCGCAGCGGAAGACCTGCTGGTGCGGTTCACGCGCGTCTGGACGCCGGACCGGCTGGCGGCTTAGGTCGCCGGATGTCTCACAACAGCTTTGGCCATCTCTTCCGCGTGACGACCTGGGGCGAGAGCCACGGGCCGGCGATCGGCTGCGTCGTCGACGGCTGCCCGCCGCTGATCCCCCTGACCGAAGCCGACCTGCAGCCGTGGCTGGACCGGCGGAAACCGGGCGGCAGCCGCTTCGTCACCCAACGGCGGGAAAGCGACACGGCGCGCATTCTGTCCGGAGTGTTCGACGACGGCCACGGCCCGGTGACCACCGGCGCGCCCATCGCCATCCAGATCGACAATGAGGACGCCCGCTCGAAGGACTATGGCGAGATCGCCCGCGCCTTTCGGCCCGGCCACGCGGACTACACCTACCAGGCCAAATACGGCGTCCGCGATCACCGCGGCGGCGGCCGGTCATCGGCGCGCGAGACGGCCCTGCGGGTGGCCGCCGGCGCGGTGGCGCGCAAAGTGCTGGGGGACCGCGTCCGCATCCGGGCCGGCGTGGTCCAGTTGGGCCCGCACCGGATCACGCCGGAGGCGGTGGATTTCGACGCGGTGTACGACAATCCGCTGTTCGCGGCCTCGGCAGAGGTGAGCGCTGTTTGGGAGGCTTACCTCGACAGCGTGCGCAAGGTCGGATCCTCGATCGGCGCGGTGGTCGCTCTGGAGGTCACGGGCATTCCGGTTGGCTGGGGGGCACCGGTCTATGGCAAGCTCGACGCCGAACTGGCGGCCGCGCTGATGTCGATCAATGCGGTCAAGGGCGTCGAGATCGGCGCCGGATTTGGGGCCGCCGAACTGTCGGGCGAGGAGAACGCCGACCAGATGCGGCTTGGCGAGGGCGGCTCCCCTGTCTTTCTGACCAACCACGCTGGCGGGGTCCTTGGCGGCATATCGACGGGACAGCCGCTGACGGCCCGCGTCGCCTTCAAGCCGACCTCATCCATTCTGACGCCGCAACAAACGATCACGCGCGACGGGAACGAGACCGACCTGCGCACGACTGGCCGCCATGATCCCTGCGTCGCCCTTCGCGGCGTTCCCGTTGTGGAGGCGATGGCGGCCTGCGTGCTGGCCGACGCGATGCTGAGACACCGGGCTCAGATCGGCTGACCCCCTTTTCAGCCACCAACACTGTTACTATATACGCGCCAGCGAGGTTGATAACCCTCGGATTACCGGGAGCACCCCCATGATCGACGTCAGACCCTTCTCCAGCCTTGGCGGAGCCGACCACGGCTGGCTGAAGGCCAAACACCACTTTTCCTTCGCCAGCTACTACGACCCCGCCCGCATGGGCTGGGGCCGGTTGCGGGTCTGGAACGACGACGAGATCGCCGCCAAATCCGGCTTTCCGCCCCATCCCCACGCCGACATGGAGATCATCACCTATGTCCGCACCGGGGCCATCACCCACGAGGACTCGATGGGCAACCGAGGCCGCACCGGCGCAGGGGACGTGCAGGTCATGAGCGCCGGCACGGGCGTGCGGCACTCGGAGTTCAATCTGGAGGAAGAGCTTACGACGATCTTCCAGATCTGGATCGAGGCCGACGTCCGCGGCGCCAGGCCGGCCTGGGGCGCCAAAGCGTTCCCGAAGAGCGATCGGACCGGGCAATTCTCTGTGCTGGCCTCCGGCGACGCTGCCGATGAGGCTTTGACCATCAATGCCGACGCCCGGGTTCTCGGGGCGACGCTGAGGGCCGGCGAGACCGTCCGGTACAACCTGGCCGAAGGGCGTCGCGCCTATCTGGTCCCCGCCGCAGGTGCGGTCGAGGTCAACGGCGTGACCCTGAACGCGCGCGACGGCGCCGGCATCCAGGACGAGGCTGAAATCGTCATCACGGCCAAGGCCGACGCCGAACTCGTGATGGTAGACTCGCTCTAGCCCTCCGCATCGCGGCGCAGGCATAAGCCCCGCCCGGATCGCTCCGGGCGGGGTTCTTTCAGTGCGTGGCCGGGACCGTGCCGGGATCCTGGATCGGAGGGGCGGCCGGAAGGGGATCGGCCACCTCGTCCCATTCCACCGGGGTCAGCGAGCCCGTCAGGGCCCACTTCAGCGCCTCGTCGGCGGTCTTGATCGGGACGATCTCCAGTGCGCCCTTCACATTGTCGGGCACGTCGGCGAGGTCCTTCTCGTTCTCTTCCGGGATCAGCACCGTCTTGATGCCCGAGCGGAGCGCCGCGAGCAGCTTCTCTTTCAGGCCGCCGATGGCGGTCACCCGGCCGCGCAGGGTGATCTCGCCGGTCATGGCGATATCCTTGCGGATCGGAATGCCGGTCAGGACCGAGACCATGGCCACGGTCATGGCCACGCCGGCCGAGGGACCGTCCTTGGGCGTCGCGCCGTCGGG
>DASRWP010000233.1:0-1577 GCA_035654535.1 Brevundimonas sp. | reverse complement strand
GCCTCGAGATCGACGAGCTGCGCCTCGAGCTCGGCAACCGTTTGGTACTGGACACCGGGCGTCCTGCCCTCTGGACGCCTTTCGTTGCCGACGATCAAGATGACTTCGTCTGGCCGGGACGCGAAAATCCGCGTGCTCTCGGTCCGAGGGCGTCGCGCGTCGACGCACTCGACCAGGAACGTGACGTGCCGCAGTCCACGCCGGTCGATGGCATTCCAGTTCAAGGGCAGCCCGGCAGCGTCGGCTGGCGATGCGGTATCGCTGGCGGCGGAGATGGGCGCGCGGAACGTCTCGACCACCGGCGCCGACGTGGAAGACGAGACCGCCTTGCGCGCGGAGGCCAGCCGCCTCGCCTTCGCCGACGCCCGCATGCAGGCGGACACGCTGGCGCAGGCGAGCGGGCGGCGCATAATCAGGGTCTTGCGGGTGCAGGACGCCAACGCGCGGCTGACTGACATAACGTCTGGCGAGGCCGGCGAGATCGTCGTCACCGGCTCGCGCCTCCGGCCCTCGGTCGCCGTCCCGGTGGACCAGCCCCCCATCGAGGTCGAGTCCCGGCTCACCGTCGTGTTCGAGATCGACTAGGTCCCAAGCTTGACGGCGCGGCGCTCAGGGCCTTCCCTCGCGGTGACAGGAGCATCGCCCATGATCCGCTTACCCGCCTGGCTGCCGTGGAGCCTTCTGGCGCTCTACGCCGTCGCCGGAGCCGTCGCGCTGATGCTCGCGACGACCGCCGGGCTGCGCCTGCTCGGGATGACCGAGGCTATGGTGAACTTTCTGCCGGCGACAATCCTCGGCCTGCCGTGGAGTCTGCCGCTGATCATGTTTCCCGACGGGCCTGTGACCCTGCTGGCCGGGCTTGGCATCTGCTACGCCCTGAACGTGGGCGTCGGTCTGATGCTCACGCGATCCGCGACTTGAGCCGCGCCCCGGCCCGCAGGCCGGAGCCCGTCTCTAACGGACGAGGTCATACACCCCGGTGATGTCGATCCGCACGGTCAATTCGCCCGGGGCGATCTGGGTCTGGGGCGTGTCCATGCTCATGTTCCGGACCGCGTACATCGGCATCGGCGGCGGCGCCGCATAGCCCCCGCCCTCGCTCAGGCTGCGGATGCCGCCCAGCTGGACCCCCAGAGCTTGCGCGTAGAGATCCGCCTTGGCCCGCAGATTCCTCACCGCCGTCTGCCGGGCCAGGTTTTCGGCCTCGGCCGGATCGCGCAGGCCGAAGCTGATGCCGTCGATCTGGTTAACCCCGGCGCTGACCACCGCGTCCGCCGTGGAGCCCACGCGGCCCAGGTCATGAATCTCGACGGTCACCCGGTTGCTGACCTGATAGCCGCGCAGGCGGGGCGGCTGGTTCTCCACATAGTCGTAGAGGGGCTGAAGGCTCAGGCCTGAAGTCTGGACGTCGCGTTCGCGAATCCCGGCCCGGCCAATCGCGGCCATGACCTGGGTCATCTTCTGCGCGTTCTGGGCCATGGCCTCCGCCGCCGTCGGCGCCTCGGTGAGGACGCCGAAGTTGATCCGGGCCATGTCGGGCTTCACCCGGGTCTCGCCATAGGCGGACAGATTGAGGG
>DASRWP010000232.1:0-3289 GCA_035654535.1 Brevundimonas sp. | reverse complement strand
AACGGGCCATTGCCGGCGGCCCGGGTGATCGCGTCCTCGACGGCGCTTTCCGAGACATACAGCGAGCGGATGCGGTCCCACTGCGGAGCCACGCGCTCGAAATAGGTGCTTGCCGCCACTTCGCGATCCTTGCGTACGGTCTCGAGACGCCGGTCATCGGCCGCGCCCGCCGAGGCGTCCAGCAAGTCCAGCACCGTGTCGATAAGCCGCCTCGCCGGTACATCGGAGGACAGCCGGTAGAACACACGCGCGCCGTCAGGGAAGCGTTCGATCAGCCCCGCGTCGGCCATCAGCTTGAGATGGCGGGATACGCGTGGCTGGCTCTGGTCAAGAATGCGCGACAGCTCCATCACCGACAGCTCTTCCCCGGCGAGCAGGGACAGCACCCGGAGACGGGTTGGTTCGCCGGCGGCGCGGAGAACCTCGACAGTCTGGTCAGCGCTGAATGACATGTCTTTATATAAAGATATCCTTATGTGATTTTGCAAGCAGAAACCGCTGGTAAGCCGCGTCGACCGGTCGCATTCTGGGCTGGCCATCCGCCGCTGGAGGAAGCCATGTTCCGTTCGGTTTTGCTCGCCGCCCTGATATCGACCGCCGTCGGCTCCGCCGCCACGGCCCAGACCGCGCCTGGGCCCGGCCCGCGCGCCGGGGGAGGTATGGCGCCGCCCACCGACAGGGCCCGGGTCGCGGACTGGGCCGATCGTTTGTTCACCCGTCTTGACGCCGATCAGAACGCCGCCCTGACGAGCGCCGAACTCCTGGTCCTGACTCAGGGCGGGGCCGCAGCCATGGGGGGAGGGCGGCTCCGGGCTGCGATCGCCCAATCGGACGCCAGCGGGGATTCCCGCATCAGTCGGGAAGAACTGGCCGCGGGCGCCGCGCGTCTGTTCACCCGCATGGATACGAACGGCGACGGCCGCTTGAGCGGGGATGAGCTGCCTCGGCCCCCGGCCCGGCCGCGGGCGCCGTCGATGCCCACGGCGCCGGCTCCCGATCCGTTCCCGCCAATGCCGGAACCCGAGGCCTGATCAGGTCCCGTCCCCGACCGACCTTATCCCGCCGAGCGCTGACCAGGTCGTGAAGTCCGCCCGGGCAGCCGGGCGCGGTGGCTCGGGTGCGTCGGGCAAGGCGGCCATGCGTCGCTTGCTGACATGGCTGGCCGGCTTCTCGACCTGATCCGGGTACTCGCCACGGAAATAGTACCGCTGCCAAGCCTGTTTGATCGCCGCCGGGTCGCCGTCGGCCATCCGGTTGTTGAACAGGGTGCGGACCTCTTTCCAGGCCTCATACTGGCGGGACAGTTCGGCGTCCCCGTCGAGTGACGCGCGCACGGGTTCGAACGCCTCTATGCTGTGTTGCTGGACGGGCTGGATGAAGCAGAACGGCTCGTCCTTCTCAAAACGAACCTTGCCGGGAGCGGTGAAACGCCAGTTCATGGTGAAGGGGTAGGGCAGCCAGTCGGTTTCGACGAGGCCCTCCAGCGCCGCCAACCCGTGCTTGAACCGGTTTGGACTGCCGGACGTGCGCAGCGCCCAGCCGGGCGGCGTGCGGAACAGCCATCCGGTGTGGAATGTGATCACCCCGCGGGTGAAGTGCGAGGCAGCGAAATGGTCGAACAGGGTCGCGTCCGCGTCGGGCGTGAACCGGATGGCTTCCGCCGTCGCGCCTCCATCCCACTCGGCCTCGAACCCGAATGGACACAGCAGGTCCCAGCCGGTTGTGTTCGCCATGCTGAGCGGCAGGCAGCGATAGGGATGGCGCGCCGTGAACTCATCCATCCAGTCCCGATCGGGTCTTCCCGGAACCAGTTCGGGCGGGCTCGGGCGGACAGGAAAACACTCAAGCCGCAGAGGGTGTTCGGGCACTGGGTTCACAGACGGACTCTCGACGACTACGGCACGACTATCGCCGCCGAAATCTCCGGGCGCCAGCCTCCTCGCTCGATCAGGCGATCTGGACGACGGGCGTCTTCAGCGGCTCGCCCGCGAACGCCGCCTGCAGGTTCTGCATCAACAGCATCAGCATGCCCTGCACCGCTTCGGTCGTCGCCCCGCCCGTGTGCGGGGTCAGGACAGTGTTCGGCA
The DNA here is from genome assembly GCA_035654535.1 of Brevundimonas sp. Lineage (GTDB taxonomy): Bacteria > Pseudomonadota > Alphaproteobacteria > Caulobacterales > Caulobacteraceae > Brevundimonas. The sequence continues at coordinate 1,202 of DASRWP010000232.1, read as the reverse complement.
CGTCGACCCAGCGTGAGACATCGACCGGCTCCTGCGCAAAGACGTCGAGCGCCGCCTGACCCAACCGCCCGTCTTTCAGCGCGGCGATCAGGGCGTCCTCGTCGACCAGCTGGCCTCGCGCCACATTGACCAGCAGCCCGTCAGGGCCCAGCGCCTCAATCACATCGCGGGAGATCAGCCCGACGTTGCTGTCGTCTGCTCGGCACGCCACCACAAGGATGTCGCTATCCCGCGCCAGCCCGATCAAGGACGCCGCCCGCGGCCAGGCCGCGTCCTTCTCGCGCGGAGCCCACCAGCGGACGTCCATCCGCAAGGCCTCGGCGCGCCGCGCCACCGCCTCGCCGATCGCGCTCAGCCCGACGACGCCCAGCCGCTGCCCTTTGAGCGAAGGCGTGATGATCTTGCTGTCCGCGGTCCAGCCCCCCGCGCGCAGGCTCCGTTCACCCTCGGTGATCCGCCGCCGCGCGGCGATAATCAGCCCGGTGGCGTGGTCCGCGACGTCCTCGTGGTTGACGCCGGGAGCATGGGTGACCGGCAGGCCCTGCGCCCGGCACCATTCGACATCAATGCCGTCGTAGCCGGATGTGAAGCAGGCGATCAGCTTGAGGTTCGGCAGCCGCTTGATCAGCGTGACGTCCAACGGAAACTCACCCGCCAGGATCACCGCGCCGATCTCGTGCTCGGCCTCGATCGGCGGGCCCTGCCACAACCGGTAAACGTCGTAGAGAGGCTCCAGAAACCCGCTCAGCGGCGCCAGATGCGGCTGGACGATCAGGACGGCGGGGCGCTGGGTCATGGGTGGATTACACCAGCCCGCCGTCCCGCCGCCAAGCGCGGCCTTTAGCGCCCGAACTTCTGGAACTTGATCCGGTGCGGAATCAGGCTTTCGACGCCGAGGCGCCGCTTCTTGTCCTCCTCGTAGGCTTCGAAGTTGCCTTCGAACCATTCCACATGGCTGTCGCCCTCGAAGGCGAGGATGTGCGTCGCCAGACGGTCGAGGAACCAGCGGTCGTGGGAGATGACCACGGCGCAGCCGGCGAAGCCTTCCAGCGCCTCCTCAAGGTTCTGCAGCGTCTCGATGTCCAGATCGTTGGTCGGTTCGTCGAGCAGCAGCAGGTTGCCGCCGGTCGCCAGCGTCTTGGCCAGGTGGACGCGGTTGCGCTCGCCCCCCGACAGCTGGCCGACCTTCTTCTGCTGGTCGC
>DASRWP010000231.1:0-4804 GCA_035654535.1 Brevundimonas sp. | reverse complement strand
CCGATCAGCATGTCCGCGCCCGTCGCCGCCAGCCCGGTCACCTCGATAGCGATGCCCACCACGACCATCCCCGCGATCAGCAGCAGGATTTCGGGCCGCAGCCCGGCGTAGGCCTCCTCCGGCGTGATGACCTTGAGCAGGATCAGCGCCACCGCGCCTGCGAAAGCCGACGCGGCGATCGGCGCCAGCCCCATGCCCGCCGCGGCGACCACCGCTACGAAGACTCCCAGCGCGATCAGCGCGCGGCGCAGGTCGAAGGGCCGATCCGCCGCCTTGAACAGGGCCACGTCGCCCAGATGGGCGTCGCCTGAGCCGTCCTCGTTGGTGCGAGCCTCCCCGAGCCGGGGCAGGTTGAAGGGCAGGACCCGTCGTTTCCTCGCCAGCGCGTCCTCTTCCGCCTTGCGCCGCGCCGCCTCCATCTCGGCCAGCCGCGCCTGCTCGGTCTCGTCGGCCTGCACGCTGCGGCCCAGCTGCCGGGCGCCGACGAAGAACAGCCACAACCCGCCCACCAAGGCGATGGTCAAGCCGACCGGCGTAATTTCGAACAGGGTGAAGACCGGCTGCCCGGCGTTCCGCGCCATGTCGTTGACCAGCAGATTGGTCGATGTGCCGATCAGCGTCATCAATCCGCCCAGCACCGAGATGTGGCTGAGCGGCATCAGAAAGCGCTTGGGCGACAGCTTCAGCGACTGCGCCACATCGCGAATGACCGGGGCGGCCAGCACCACCACAGGCGTGTTGTTGAGGAACCCGCCCAGCGCTCCGCACATGCCCAGCACGGCCCAGATGCCGATCGAACCCACGCGCGCGGCCAGCCGGGTCGCCTGGCGGATCATCAGACCGAGGAGGCCAGACAGCTCGATGGCGTACGCGATGACGAACAGCCCGGCCAGGGCGATGACCGCAGGGCTGGCGAAGGCGCCCTGCACCTCGACCGGCCTCACCACCCCCAGCAACAGCAGGGCCGCGGCGCCGGTCAGTGCGACCACATCGGCCCGCACCCGGCCGTGGATCAGCACGCCGACGACGGCGACGAGCACCAGCAGGGCAGCGATCTGGTCGAAAGTCATGGCCCCTGCTGCCTTCCCCCGCCCCGTCAGGTCAACCTTTTCCGACCCGACGCCCCATTGGAGCGGACGTCGTGCTAAGGTGGTTCCATGCTGAAGCCGGTCACGTCCTTGCCCATGAGCGTCGTCGCGGTCGCGGCGGCGGGTCTTCTTCTCCAGGCGTGCGAAGGCGAGCCGGAGCCTGCCGCGGCCACACAAGCCCCGCCCGGGGCCGCAGCCCCGGCCCCGCTGGAGTCGGTGACGCCGGACCCTCCGCTGGATCGTGCGGCCCTGCTGGACGCGGTCGCCAGGGCGGCCTCGGCCTGGTCGGCGGGTTCGGAGACCACAGGCGCCGATCCGCTCGTTCGCCGGTCGTTCGATGTCAGCCTGCCGTTCGGCTGCCACGGCGCCGAGGAGCCGCCGGCCGAAGGTGTCGGGGATGGAACCGCGCGCTGGTCGTGGAGCCCCGACCGAAAGACCATCGGCCTCGACCTTACGCCCGGCGACTGGACCCGCTCCGCCCTGATAGCGGGGGCCGGACCGGCCCCGTGGGAGGCCGTCGAAGGCTTCTGGATCTCCCGCCCCTGGATGACCGCGGACGGCTGTCCCAGCGTCCAGGCGGACCCGCTGGCCGGCGCGCCCGCCGCCGCTTCGCCGGAAACCGTGGGGCTGGCCGCCGTCTTCGAGGAGGACGGCTCGCGGCTGGGGCGCCGCAACGGACGGGCGTTCTCCTTCACGGTTCGGGGTGACGGCGAGGCCCCGGCCCTCGCGCCGGAAAACGGATACCGCGTCCGCCTTCAGGGCCGAATCGCTTCCTTCCCGGACGGCCGCGCCATCCGCTGCCGCGCCTCAAGCCCTCGGCAGAGGCCTGTCTGCGTCGCCGCGGTCCAGCTCGACCGGGTCGCTTTCCAGACCGCGTCCGGCGAAACCCTGAGCGAGTGGCGGCCGGGCTAGGGCTGCAGGCGATAACCGCCGGCGTCGGTCAGCAGCAGCCGCGCCTGACCCGGCTCGGGCTCGATCTTCTGGCGCAGGCGATAGATGTGGGTTTCCAGCGTGTGCGTCGTGACCCCGGCGTTATAGCCCCACACCTCGGTCAGCAGTTCCTCGCGCGACACGGCCTTGGCGCCGGCGCGGTACAGGTATTTGAGGATGCTGGTTTCCTTCTCCGTCAGGCGCACCTTGCGTCCGCGGTCGTCGATCAGAACCTTGGCGGCAGGTCGGAACTCGTAGGGACCGACGCGGAAGACGGCGTCCTCGGACTGTTCGTGGCTTCTGAGATGGGCCCGGATCCGCGCCAGCAGCACGGCGAAGCGGAAGGGTTTGGTGACGTAGTCGTTCGCCCCCGACTCCAGCCCCAGCACCGTGTCCGAGTCCGATGACTGGCCCGTCAGCATGATGATCGGGGTCGAGACCCCGTCCTTGCGCAGAAGCCGGCAGGCCTCGCGGCCGTCCATGTCGGGCAGGTCGACGTCCAGCAGGATGAGATCGGCGCGGACCTCGCGGCCCATCCGGACGCCTTCGGTGGCCGTGGCGGCCTGCACAGGCCGGAAAGCCTCGTGCAGCGCCAACTGCTCGGCCAGCGCCTCGCGCAGGTCGTCGTCGTCGTCGATGATCAGGATCGTCTTGGGCGTTGGCATGGGCACCAGAATGCAGAGCGTTGGCCGTTCCGCCAAGGGTCTCGACCCAAGCGCGGCGGTTTTCAGCCCATAGAGGGTGTCTCGGAGGCTTTTCGTTCCCCGAACAGGGCCGATCCAACCCGGACCTGGGTCGCCCCGAACCGGATGGCGGTCCCGAAATCGCCGCTCATTCCCATGGACAGGGCCGCCAGCGCGTTTCGCGCCGCGATCTTGCGCAGCAGGGCGAAATGCAGGCCCGGCGCCTCGTCGGCCGGGGGGATGCACATCAGCCCCTCGACCGTCAGCCCCATCGACCGCGCCTGCGCCACCAGGGCGTCGGCGTCGCCGGGCAGCACGCCGGCTTTCTGCGGCTCGGCCCCGGTGTTGACCTGGACCAGCACCCGAACGCGGCGCCCCGCCTTTTCGCCCGCGACCGCCAGCGCCTCGGCCAGCCGGGGCCGGTCCAGCGTCTCGATCAGGTCGAACAGGGCTACGGCGTCCGCCGCCTTGTTGGTCTGCAGCGGCCCGATCAGCCGCAGTTCAAGATCGGGCAGCCCTGACCGTCGGTCCGTCCAGCGCCCCTGCGCCTCCTGCACCCGGTTCTCTCCGAACACGCGGTGCCCGACCCCGAGAATGGCGTCTATCGCCTCGGGCGGTTGGGTCTTGGTGACAGCGGTGAGACGCACGTCATCCGGCGACCGACCCGCGGCCCGAGAGGCGTCCGCCATCGCCTGACGCACGGTTGCGAGCCGCTCGGCCACGACGCTGGACGCGCTCGCGGGATCGGAGGAAGAGATGGCCATGGACCGGTCCGACGCTGAAATCCTGTGGGACGTGGCCCGCGTCCTCGCACGGGACGCCGCCGAAGTCAGCCGCCCATCCCGCGCCCAATCAGCGCGTAGCCTGCCGCCTCTGCTGTTCTTTACCGACCCACTGCGCACGCCCCGGCCGTGGGAGACGGCGGCGCGCCTGCCGAGAGGGGCGGCGGTGGTGTTCCGGCACTTCGGCACGGCGGACGCTCGCGACACCGCCCTGAGACTGCGCGCGGTCACGGCGGCGCGCGGCGTCCTGCTGCTGATCGGGCTGGACACGACGCTGGCCGAGGCTGTCGGCGCCGACGGCGTGCACCTGCCGGAGCGCCGCGTTGATCTGGCTCCCGCGGTCGCGCGAGCCCGCCCCGACTGGCTCATCACCGGCGCGGCCCACGCCGGCGGCTCGCTGGATACGCCCGGCTTGGACGCGCGCGTACTGTCCCCCGTGTTTCCGGCCGGCGGCGCATCGGGGCAGACGCCGGCTCTGGGCGCGGACGGGTTTCAGCGCCACGCATTGGCGTCCCCGCTCCCTGTCTATGCCCTGGGGGGCATAGACGCGCGGAATGCGCATGACCTGATCGGGTCGGGAGCGTGCGGGCTGGCGGGTATCGGTGCGATCAGGTCGGCCTTCGAAGGACCGCCGTCCGAAGCCTGAGCTTCCAGGACCTAGAAGCGGAAGATCGATTCCAGACGGAAGCGCGGCGCGGAGCGGCGCTCGGTCGGCGGTGCGCCGGCCGGATCGGTGTCGGTCTCGGCCAGACCGGCGGCCGCGCCGACGCGCAGACGCGGGTTGACCCGGTAGTAGGCGCCCGCCTCGACGTCCCCGACCGTGCTTTCGCGGGCCTGGGGCTGGCTGAGGTTGAGGTCGAGACCCCAGCGTCCGCGCTCGGTGAACCGAAGCCGCGACGGCCCGGCGGAGCGCGCCGACTGGGCCTCGCTCAGCGATACGGCAGGTGCGCGGGTGCGGGCGGACGGGTTCTGGGTCTGCGCTGCCGCCATATCTGCGACAGCGAAGAGCATCAGCCCCCCGGTCAGTCCAGCGATGACGGCGCCGTTGCGCATGTCCTGCCCTTCACGCCGCGACGGCATCACCGCGCGGTCTTCCACCAGCAACTAGACACCACTGGTCAGCCCGGTCAACGAAACGGCGTCGCTGGTCCCGGGTTCCGCGCGACTCTGCAGGAGTCCTGTGGCCCGCGCGTCACGGCCCGGCGGACTTTGAAGGCCCCGCCACGGTGGAGTTATGGCGGGCGACGGCTACAGGTTGCGTCTTCGCCTTGTCATCGCCCCTTTTGGCCGTGTTATAGAGCGTCGCTCCGGCTCCCGCCCG
>DASRWP010000230.1:0-3219 GCA_035654535.1 Brevundimonas sp. | reverse complement strand
CCAACGACGGGCTGGAGGCCTTCGGCAAGACCGTCCAGACCGGCGTCTTCCCCATCGGCATCGACGTCGCGGGCTTCCTCGAGGCGCGCAACTCGCCGCTCGGCAACCGGACCTACGACCGGATGGCCGCCTCGACCGCCTTCCGCTCCCTGCTCGTCGGCGTCGACCGGCTCGACTATTCCAAGGGGCTGGAGGAACGGCTGCTCGGCTATGAGCAGTTCCTCGCCGATAACGCCGCCATGCGCGCCCAGGTGCTGCTGCTCCAGGTCACGCCGATCTCCCGCGACGAGGTCGACGCCTACCAGGACATCCGCGGACGGCTGGACGCCCTCGCCGGCCGGATCAACGGCGAATACGCGGAGATGGACTGGCAGCCGATCCGCTATCTCAATCGCGCCTACCGCCGCGACCAGCTGGCCGGCATTTATCGCGCCGCACGGGTCGGGCTGGTGACGCCCCTTCGTGACGGCATGAACCTCGTGGCCAAGGAATTCGTCGCGGCCCAGAATCCTGAAGACCCCGGCGTGCTGGTGCTGTCGCGCTTCGCCGGGGCCGCCGAACAGATGGGCGAGGCCGTGCTGGTCAATCCGTTCAGCCGCGAGGAGCTGTCCGACGGGATCAAGCGGGCTCTGCTCATGCCGCTGCCCGAACGGCGGAGGAAATGGGAATGCCTGATGCAGGTGGTCCGCGACACCGACGTCTCGGTCTGGCGCGACGATTTCGTCGGCACCCTGCGCGCCATCGAGCGTCCGAACGGCGATAACGGCCGCCCGGTCGCCGTCTACGCCGCCTGACCGGGCGCCGGCCGGCTCAATAGATCTCGAACAGCCCCGCCGCGCCCATTCCGCCGCCCACACACATCGTCACCACCCCGTATCTGGCGCCGCGCCGCTTGCCTTCGATCAGCACATGCCCGGTCATCCGCGCGCCCGACATGCCGTAGGGGTGGCCGATCGAGATGGCCCCGCCCGACACGTTCAGCCGCTCGTCGGGAATGCCCAGCCGGTCGCGACAGTAGATTACCTGCACCGCGAAGGCCTCGTTCAGCTCCCAGATGCCGATGTCGTCGACGGTAAGCCCGTGACGCTGCAGCAGGCGCGGCACGGCGAAGACCGGGCCGATGCCCATCTCGTCCGGTTCGCACCCCGCCACCGCCATGCCCCGGAAGGCTCCGAGCGGCTGCAGGCCCCGGCGCTCGGCCTCCGTCGCCTCCATAAGAACGCTGGCTGACGCCCCGTCCGACAGCTGCGAGGCGTTGCCGGCCGTGATGAACCGACCTTCGGCGATCGAGTGGCCGCCGCCGAACACCGGCTTGAGCGACTGGAGACCCTCCAGCGTGGTCTCCGGCCGGTTGCCCTCGTCCTTCGACAGGGTCACTTCCCGCGCCGACGCCTGGCCGGTCGCCTTGTCCAGCACCTGCATGACCGTCGTCATGGGCGCGATCTCGGCGTCGAGGCGGCCTTCCGCCTGGGCCGCCGCCGTCCGCTGCTGCGACTGCAGGGCGTAGGCGTCCTGCGCCTCTCGGGAGATCCCGTAGCGTTCGGCCACGACCTCCGCCGTCTCCAGCATCGACATATAGATGTGCGGCTGCGGCTTCAGCAGCGCATCGTCGCGCAACCGGTGCAGGTTCATGGTCTGGTTCTGGACCAGCGAGATGCTCTCCAGTCCTCCGCCGACCGCGGCGGTCTGTTGATCCATGACCACCTGTTTCGCCGCCGTGGCGATCGCCATCAGCCCCGAGGCGCACTGCCGGTCCAGGCTCATGCCGGCGGCGGTGACAGGCAGACCCGCCGCAAGCGCCGCCTGACGGGCGACGTTGGTGCCGGTCGAGCCCTGCTGCAAGGCCGCGCCCATGACCACGTCCTCGATCTCGGCCGGATCGACGCCGGAGCGGGCCACGGCGTGCCGAATGGCGTGACCGCCCAGCTGCTGGGCCTGGGTGTCGTTGAAGGCTCCGCGGTAGGCGCGCCCGATCGGCGTGCGGGCGGTCGAGACGATCACGGCTTCGCGGGACATCTTCGATGGTCCTTGTTTTGGGGCGCTAACGCTCGACGCGCGGCGTCTGGCTGCATGAGCGCGGATGGAGCCGGACCTTAGGCGGTTGCCGTCAGGTCAAGGCCAGCCTTCGTCGCCTAACCTTGCGCCGCCTGCGCCTTTGACAGTTCGATCATGCCTTGCGCCGCACCCATATCCGGCACGATCTCCCCCGTCCGGTCAGAGATTTCGGCGAAGCGGGCCGCGACCTGTTCCGCCGCGTCCTCGCCCACGGCCCGGATGCCTTGGGTCAGGGTCACATAGGCGCGCTCGAAGCCGCCGGCGCCCGCCGTGAGGATGCACCGACTGGGCGCGTCTTCGCTGACCAGATGGAGCAGCCCGGGCGACACCGTGTCGGGGCCGAGAAGGTCCAACGGCAGTCGGGCGCCGAGATCCTCGGTCATCCGCGTATGGGCCGTCGGCGCCAGACAATTCACCCGGATGTCATTCTTCGCCCCCTCGATCGAAAGGGTTTGCATCAATCCGACCAGCGCCATCTTCGCGGCCCCGTAGTTCGACTGGCCGAAATTGCCGTACAGGCCCGAAGAGGACGTGGTCATGACGATCCGTCCATAGTTCTGCTCGCGCATGATGTCCCACACGGCCTTGGTGCAGTTCACCGCGCCCATCAGGTGGACATCGACGACGAAGCGAAAATCCTCCAGCTCCATCTTGGCGAAGGTCTTGTCGCGGAGGACGCCGGCGTTGTTGATCAGGATGTCCACCCGCCCCCATTGGCTCATGGCGGCGTCCACCATGGCGCGCACAGCGGCGGCGTCGGTCACCGAGGCCGCGCTGGCGATCGCCTCGCCGCCGAGCGCGCGGATTTCCTCGACGACGTTCTCCGCGGCCGTGGCCGAGCCGCCCGATCCGTCCCGGGCTCCGCCGAGATCGTTGACCACCAGACGCGCACCCCGCCGGGCGAGGGCGAGGGCGTGCTCGCGACCGAGACCGCCGCCGGCGCCGGTTACGATGGCCACCCGGGTGTCGAATCGCATCGTCATTTGTTTTCCTTCGTTGATTCAGGGGTTCGCGGGCCGTCCCATTCCGGGAAACGACCGTCAATGTGTTGAAATGGCGCCACAGTCGCCTCATTCACAGCGAAATTGAGGAACCGCGACCGTACATTGTCGTTCGGCACGGTGAGCCCCCCGTGTACACGGGGAATTCGGGCAAACAATGAGC
>DASRWP010000229.1:0-4795 GCA_035654535.1 Brevundimonas sp. | reverse complement strand
CGCTCCTCGATGACCGGCCATCTGGTGCTGTCGACGCTGCACACCAACTCGGCGGTCGGCAGCGTTACCCGGCTGGTCGACATGGGTGTCGAGCGCTACCTGCTGGCCCCGATGCTAACCGGCCTGATCGCTCAACGGCTGGTGCGGCGCCTGTGTCCGACGTGCCGACAGGAGAGCGTGGCCACCGCCGCCGACGCAGAGCTGACCTCGGGCGCGGTGCCTGTCGGATCCCGTGTGTTTCAGCCGGTCGGATGCCAGGCATGCCGCACCGACGGTTACCGCGGGAGGACCGGCCTCTATGAGGTGATCGAGATCGATCCTGCATTCCAGGCGATGGTCCATGACGGGGCGTCCGAGGCCGATCTGGTCCGGCACGCCCGAACCTCGAGCCGCTCAATTCTCGACGATGGAGCCGCGAAGGTCGCGAGCGGGCAGACATCGGTGGCCGAAGTGGTCCGCGTCGTCCGTGAGGACGGCTGACGGTGACGACCTGGCGCTATCAGGCCGTCGACGCCGCCGGTCGCGCCTCGAGCGGTGTGATCGAAGCGACCAATGCAGTGGCGGCGCGCGGAATGGTGCGTGATCTGGGGTTGCTGCCGCTTCAGGTCAGCGAACAGATGCGCCCCGGGAGCAAGCCGGCCGGATTCTCCTTCCCGGGGTTCGGCGCGCGCGTTTCGGCCCGCAGCCTCGCCGCCGCGACGCGCCAGTTGTCGACCATGATCGGCAGCGATATCCGCATCGAGGAGGCTGTGCGCATCGTTGGGCAGGAGCACGAGAACCAGCCGATCGCTCCGGTGCTGAACGACGTCGCCTCGGCAATTCTCGAGGGTCAGAGTTTCGCCGCCGCGCTGGAACGGCACCCGAAGGTTTTCCCGCAGTACTACCGCGCCTCTATCGCCTCGGGTGAGCAGTCGGGCAAGCTGTCCGAGGTGCTCGCCCACCTGACCGATTTTGTCGCTGCGCGTGAGCGGGCGGGACGAAAGATCCAGCTGGCATTGCTGTATCCCGCCCTGCTGGCCGGGGTGTCGATGCTGATGATCACCCTGCTGCTGGTCTATGTGGTGCCGGACATCGTGACGGTGTTCGTCTCACGCGGCGCCGCCCTGCCGCTGTTGACCCGCGCCCTGATCGGCCTGAGCGGATTTGTGCAGCGTTTCGGCCTGCCGATCGTCGTCATACTGGCCGCGGCCGGCCTGATCTGGAACCGCTGGCTGGCGAACCCGGTGAACGCCCGCAAATTCGCCCGTTTTCGCCTGCTGACGCCGCCGCTGGCCGGCTTTACGCGTCAGCTCAACGCCGCTCGCTTCGCCGGCAGTCTGGCGACCCTGGTGCGCAGCGACGTACCGCTGGTCGACGCCCTGCGCGCCGCCGCCGCCGTGACCCCCAACGCCTATGTCCGCGAGCGCGCTCTGATGGCGGCTCAGCGGGTGCGGGAGGGCGCGTCCCTGCGGCGCGCCTTGTCAGAGGCCGAGGTCTTTCCGCGTATGCTTCTGGCGGTCGTCGCATCCGGCGAGCAGAGCGGACGACTGGGACCGGGACTTGAGCGCGCCGCCAAGGATCTGGAGCAGGACCTCGAACAACTTGTCACCGCCATGGTCGCGCTGGTCGAGCCAGCAGTGCTGCTGGTCATGGGCGGGGTCGTTCTTCTGATGGTGCTGGCCATTCTCCTGCCCATCGTCAATCTGAACAACCTGGCCGGGCTGTGACGCCTCAGCGGATCTCCAATGTCGACGCCGTCATCCCCGGCAGGATGGCGGCGCCGGCGGGGGTCACTGTCAGGCTGGCGCCCTGCCCTCGCGTCATTCGCGCCCGAAGAAGCTCGGCGTTGTCGGGGCCCCGCAGCGCCAGGCCCGAGCCTTCGGGGTCCGAGGTCAAGTCGCCGGTCATGGGCGGAGGCGTCGTGACCAGGCCGGCGGCCGCACACGTCGCCGGGCCCGTGCGCAACCGCCCCCGCCCCGTGCTGCCGCCCCCTGCGGCGAGCGCGGTCGCGGTCAGCGTCATTTCGCCATCACAGGCGAACGGAAGGCTCGGCGCCAAGGCATTGATCAGCCTGAGTGAGGCCACCCCATCCGCCTGCCGGAGCAATAGCGCCCGCGATCGCCACTGCGCCTCGCCGGCTATCGCGGTATCCGGCCCACGCACCGTGACCGCGCCGGTCGGCGCCAGCGACCCGACCGACTTTAGCGGATGGACGGTCCAGCCTAGGGCGAACCCGGGCTCCAGAGCCGTCTCGCCTTTCCAGACGGTGCCCACACCCTCGCGCGCCTTGCCAACCGCCGCCTCCGCCGGGAGGTACAGCAACAGGCCCAACAGGTACGCTGCCGCCGCGGACGCAATCAGGATCACCCGCCACGGTGTGACGCGCACATACAGGCGCTCGAACTGAAATGCGCCGCCGCCGTGCAGTTGGTCGCCGTCCCGGGTTCGCCAAACGCCGAACATCGTACCTCCGCGCGCCTGTGCCCGTGGCGTCTCTGATCGCCGGTCCAACGCGGGATCGCAACCCCCGATCCTGCGGTGTTCCGCAAAAGCGCCAGGGTTTCACTCTGGTGGAGGTGATTGTGGCCATGGGCTTGTTCGCCCTGATCGCCCTTGCCGGGTTCAGTCTGCTGCAGACCGTCCTCGACACCCAGCAAAGGACGGAAGATCGCCTGCGCCGGCTGTCCGACATCCAGCGCGCCCTGTTCGTCGTCGCTTCGGACCTCGACCAGGTCAGTGGCCGGATTGAAGGCGGCGCCGACGCAATCGTGTTCCAGAAGACCGACGCGGTCGGTCGGCCCTTCGTTGTCCGCTACGGACGCTCCGGCGACACCCTGACGCGGACGGTTTCGGGTCCTATGGGCGAGAGGGCGCAGCCCCTGCTCCGGGGTGTCACCGATGCCCGATGGTCCTACCGGCTGGCGGGTCTCGGCTGGTCCGGGGTCACTGCGCTGGCCTTGCCCGCCGTCGTGGCCACGCCCGATCTGATGCTGCCCCCGCCGCCGGCGGTGCGGGCTGTCGCCCTTGATCTGACCGTGGCAGGGCCTGACGGCCGGGCCGCCACCGTGCGGCGCGTAATCGCCACGCCGGAGATCGCCCCATGATCCGACGGAATCATCCCGGTCGTGAAAGGCAGGGCATGATCCTGTTGAACGTCCTTGTGGTCGTCGCGATCGCCGCGGCTGCGGTCACAGTGATGATCGTCGCCCAGGATATCGAGGTGCGTCGGTCGATCCGGCTGCACGACGCGGCGCAGGCGCAGGCCTACGGACGAGCCGGCGAACTGTCGGCCGTGGTCGCCTTGCGCCGTGATGGCCTGACGACGCCACTGGTCGACACAATGGCCGAGCCATGGGCGCAGATCGGCCAGCGCACAATCACCATACCCCGCGGAACATTTGCGCTCTCGATCGCTGACGAACAGGCGCGCTTCAACGTCAACGCCGTCGCGAGAGGCGACCCTGTTTCCTTTGTCGCCTTGATGAATATTGGCAATGCCGCACAGGTCCCGCGCACAACCATCGACTTCATCGCCGCAACGGTACTGACCCTGGGGCCGCTGCGGGATGACGGCCCCCTGCGGACGGCGGGCGTCGATCCGGCGCATCTCGACCGGCTCGCGCCCTACATCGTCTTTCTGCCGCAGACTGCGACGTTGAATCTCAACACGGCGGATCCGGTGCTTCTGGGCGTTATTCTGCAGGATCCCGATGTTGTTCGGCGGGTTCTCGGTCGCCGCAGCCAGGGAGGCCTCTCACCGGAGGAGGTGGCGGCCCTCGGCGCGACGGGCCTGACTGGCGCCTCGTCCAGCCACTTCCGGGTCGAAACAACCGTGCAGGTCGGCGACGTCACCCGCCGGACCTCAAGCCGGGTGGCGCGCGAGGTGACGCCGACCGGGCCGCGTATCGCCGTTGTCGCCCGCCGCCGCCTGCCGGCGGGCTGAGATTAATTTCGACGCCGGGCATCAAAAGCCACTCCGGACGACTTTCATCCCCGATCCATCCAGGGAGGAAGCAACGTGTCTGATCCTACAACGTCAAATCTCGATTCCATGCTGGAGGCGTTCGACAAGCGCGAGCAGCGTCGCCAGGAGCGCCGACGTCTGTTCAAACTGGGCGGCGGCTTCGCAGTCGGCGCCACAGCCGGCGCCATCCTCGGCGCCTGCAGCAGTTCCGCCGGCGACGCCATCGCCCAAAACCCGCCTGCTTCGCCGGATTCCGACGCCAATGTGTTGAACTTCGCGCTTAATCTCGAATATCTCGAGGCGCAGTTCTACTACTACGCCTCGTTCGGAATGGGGCTGCCCGCGGCCGACCTGACCGGTACCGGGACGCAAGGCGGGGTTACTGCGACAGGTGCAGGCGCCGTACCGTTCACCGATCCGGTGGTGCGCAACTACGCCCGAGAAATCGCCAACGACGAAATCGCCCACGTTCGCTTCCTGCGTACCGCCCTTGGCAACGCGAAGGTCGCCCAGCCGGCGATCGACATCAGCGTCGGACCGAACAGCGCCTTCTCCAACGCCGCCCGCGCGGCCGGCCTGATCGGCGCCGGCGCCACATTCAACCCTTATGCCGACGACAACAGCTTCCTTCTCGGCGCCTTCATTTTCGAGGACGTGGGCGTCACGGCCTACAAGGGCGCAGCGCCCCTGATCAACAACAAGGTCTTCCTCGAGGCCGCTGCCGGCATTCTGGCTGTTGAGGCCTACCACGCTGGCCTGGTCCGCACGGTCCTCTACGCCAAGGGCATCGCGACGCCGAGCCTGCGCACATCGGCTGACAGGATTTCCGATGCCCGGGACAGCCTGGATGGA
>DASRWP010000228.1:0-2601 GCA_035654535.1 Brevundimonas sp. | reverse complement strand
GCGCGTATCTTGGCCGAAGCTCGAGGGATGGAGGTCGTGGCCGAGTTGGACCCGGAGGTGCTGCGGATCGAAGGGGATGCCGGCCGGCTTGCGCAGGCCTTTCGGATCGTTCTCGACAATGCCGTGAAGTACGGCGACCCGGGGGGGCGGGTGGAGGTCGGGATTCGACGAGAGGGGCGCAACGCCGTGCTGCGCGTCGCCAACGGGGGGACGACGATCCCGCCTGCGGACCTGCCTTTCGTCTTCAACCGCTTCTACCGGGGCCGGCAGGACGCGCCGCGGCGCGATGGCGCTGGTCTGGGCTTGCCCATCGCGAAATGGGTGCTCGACACCCATGGCGGACGGATCGAGCTTTCAAGCTCACAAAGCCGGACCGAGGCCGTGCTTACGCTGCCCCTGAAGGCCTGAGCCTTGGCGCGCATCCTACTGGTTGAGGACGACCCTCGCATCGTGAGCTTCATCCGCCGCGGCCTGCAGGCCGAGGGTCATGTGATCGACGTGGCCGAAACGGCCGTGCAGGGCCTCAACATGGCGCGAGAGCAGGACTACCCTCTCCTCATCCTTGACCGCATGCTGCCCGACATGGACGGTGTGGAGATTGCCCGCCAACTCCGGCAGGAGCGCGTGGACTCCCGCATCCTAATGCTGACCGCCAAGGACGCCCTGGGCGACAAGGTCGCGGGCCTGCGGGCTGGGGCCGACGACTACCTGACCAAGCCCTTCTCGTTCGACGAGTTCGTGGCGCGCGTGGAGGCGCTCCTGCGGCGCAGCGCGATGCAGCGGCACGAGTCGCGGCTCCAGGTCGGTGATCTGTCTCTCGACCCCGAGAGGCGGGCCGTGGTGCGCCGCGGCCGGTCCATCTCGCTCACGCCTAAGGAGTACGCGCTGCTGCGATGCCTGATGGAGAGCCCAGGCACAGTGCTGAGCCGCTCGCGACTTCTGGACAATGTCTGGGGGCTGGGCTTCGACCCAGGAACCAAGGTGGTCGACGTCTACGTCCGATATCTGCGCCGCAAGGTGGACGACGGGGAGGCGGTGCCCCTGATCCACACCGTCCGGGGAGCTGGCTACTCCATTGGAATGCGCGAGCCAACGGACGAAGTGGGGGAGGACGGGATGCGCTGATGGGGGCTCATCGCCGAGCGTCCTGAACATCCCAAGGTTTGGACGACGCTGAGCCGGCCGGGAACTGTGAGGACCGGCCGCAGCCGGTCCCCGTTTCCATCCCCGCCGGACGGGCGGTCAGGGATCAATCGTCGTCATCGTCGCCGCGATCATCGTCATCGTCGTCACGATCGTTTTCATCGTCGTCGCGATCATCATCATCATAATCATCGTTATCACCACCTTCCCCGCTGGAGCGGGGTCCGTCATCCCTGTCGTCGTCGCCACGTCCCCGGCTGGAGCGGGGGCTGTCATCCCGGTCGTCATCATCGTCGTCGCGAGCGCCGTCACGGTCATCGCGGTCATCGCCGCCGCGGCCGGTTAGCTCGCCCGGCGAGACGACGCCGTCGCGGTCGTTCCGCAGCACGCTTCGCCCTGCCTGGCCAAAAACAGACAGAAGCTCGGCTGCTGAGAGAACGCCGTCGCCGTTGCGGTCAACCTGTCCAAAGTTCAGGGCCTGCGCCGACACCGTCGGGGCAGAAAGCAACAGGCCGAGAGTCAAAGCGGGGATCGTGAGGGGTCTGGTCATTTAGTTCTCCTGATCGTCGCCTTGGGTTCGGGCGGGAGCTAGGACCAGCGGCGCAGGAAAGGCAGAATAGACGAGGACTCTTGCCGAACTCTAACTTCCTTCTCTCCGAATTCTTCGCAACTGCTCAGCCTCAAGCAAGGCGGTGGCAGCGTTGGTCAGCTTCGTCGAAGGCCGAGCTGTCCAAGAAGAGCGGATGTCTCGGTCCGGGGTCTTGGCTCGCTCCACTCTATGGAGCTGACGGAACTGCCTGCGGGGGTGGCATTCCACTTCTAACAGGCTTTTGGAGAGGTTTGGCGCTCGGGACGATTTCCTGATCTGCCGGGTTTGACGGCTGTCCTTGTGGTGGGTTGCGATCTCCGGTTCGCGGTCTTCCTTCGATCACGCGGCCAGCAGGCGTGGCAGTCGGGCGAGGTTGGCGGCGGCCATGGCGAGGGTGAAGCGGGCGCGGCCCCGCTCGCCGCCGCGGTAGACGGTCTGGGCCAGGCCGCCGACGGTCTTGGCCCAGCCGAAGGGCTCCTCGATCTTCTTGCGGCGCCTCTGGGACAGGGCGCAACCGGCGTGTCGGGTGGTGAGGCCGTCGCTGGCGGAGTGGCGCGCCTTCTGGGCGACATGCGGCGTGACCCAGGCCTGCCGTAGATCGGCGACGACGTCGGCGCTGTCGTGGCCCTTGTCGGCTCCGAGGGTCAGGCGGCGGGTCGAGCCCGGCGCGTGGCGGTGGATCATCTCGATCGCGGCCCGGCGTTCGGCATGGCCGTCGGCCTGCGTCAGGTCCGCCTGCGCGATCAGGCCGCTGCGGTTCTCCATCAGGGTGTGCCCCATGAAGCAGAGGATCGCGCCTGTGCCCGGGGACCTCTTGTGGAGCCGCGCCTCGGGGTCGGTGGTGGAGGCATGCGTGGCGTTCGGGCGCT
>DASRWP010000227.1:0-1745 GCA_035654535.1 Brevundimonas sp. | reverse complement strand
AGGGCGGGAGCGATCTGGGCCAACTGCGCGAAGCGGTTGAGGAAGTCATCCCCGGGGCCGAACACGACCGAGGGGCGGACGATCACGGCGTCCGGCTTGACCTCGCGAACCGCCATCTCGGCGGCGGCCTTCGACAGGGCGTAGTCCGACTCGCTCTCGGGACTGGCTCCGATGGCCGACACCTGGACCAGCCGGCCGACGCGCCCCGCGGCGCAGGCCGCGGCGATGTTGCGCGCCGTGTCGACGTGCATGGCGTGAAACGTCCGTCGGCCGGACTCGTAGAGGATGCCGATCAGATTGATGGCGGCGTCAGCCCCGACCAGCGCCTCGGCGACCTGCGCCGGCTGCGTCGCGTCGCAGCGCAGGGCCTGGATCTGGCCCACGGTCCCGGCGGTCTGCAGTTTCCACGCCCGGGCTGGATTGCGGACGGCCACCCGCACGCGCCAGCCGCGCCGGGCCAGCGCCTGCACCACCTGGGAGCCAACGAAACCGGAGCCGCCGAAGACGGTGACAAGGCCGGGGGCGACTTCGCTCATGACAGGGACTCCAGCGGACGACGGCGGCGCGGGCGAACCCGCGCTGCGCGGGATTAGACGATGGCCGCGAGCCCCGCAACGCAAACGCGACAAATGCCTGTTGACCCGCCGGGGGGGCTGCCTTAAGGCTCCGCGCCTTCCGGACCGAAGCGCGTTCCAACGCGAAAACGTCTGGGCCCAGGTGGCGGAATTGGTAGACGCGCTGGCTTCAGGTGCCAGTGATAGAAATGTCGTGGAGGTTCGAGTCCTCTCCTGGGCACCATCTTCGAACGGCGCCGCTCCGGCTGGAGCGGCGCCGTTTTTGTTTCGGCCGGCGGTGCGCTACTGGCGCGGCGAAGTTTCAGCTAAGACGGTCCCATGACGATCCATTTCCATGAAGGCGACCTGCCCGAAGGCCTCGATCTCGGGCCCGTGGTGGCGATCGATTCCGAGACCATGGGGCTGCGCTTCCGGCGCGACCCCCTGTGCGTGGTCCAGCTGTCGTCCGGTGACGGCGAGGCCCATGTCGTGCGGCTGAACCGGCCGGCCTACGACTGTCCGAACCTGAAGCGGCTGCTGGCAGACCCGGCGGTGCTGAAGCTGTTCCACTTCGGACGGTTCGACATCGCCATGTTCCAGCTCCACCTCGGGGTCGAGACGCGCCCGGTCTACTGCACCAAGATCGCCTCCAAGCTGGCTCGCACCTACACCGATCGCCACGGGCTGAAAGACGTCGTTCGCGAACTGGTCGGGGTCGATCTGTCCAAGGCGCAGCAGTCGAGCGACTGGGGCGCGGCCGAACTCTCGCCGGCGCAGCTGGAGTACGCGGCGTCCGACGTGCTGCACCTGCATGCCGCAAAGGCCCGGCTGGACGAGATGCTGGAGCGCGAGGGCAGGGCCGGGCTCGCCCGCCGCTGCTTCGACTTCCTGCCCGACCGATGCGCCCTCGACCTCGCCGGCTGGGACGAGATGGACATCTTCGCGCACAGCTGATGGCGGAGCCCGGGACCGACACGCGCGATCAGGCCGACGAGGCGCGGGTGGCCGCCACCGCCGCCGCCTTCCGCGCCCGCTCGCGCCGGGTCATGCTGCTGCGCCGCATCCTGCCGGTCGCCATCGTCGTGCTGGCGGGCGGAACGATCAGCTGGATCGTGCTGCGCAGCGTCATGTCGGATGTCGAGCGCAAGGCCGGAACGAGCCGGGAAATCCGCCTCGATAACCCCATGTTCC
>DASRWP010000226.1:0-1912 GCA_035654535.1 Brevundimonas sp. | reverse complement strand
GATGCGGCCCGAGGGCGGCAAGGTCGATGCGGTCGACGACGACTGGGACAAGTTCGACAGCTTCGCCACCTACGACGCCTTCACCCGCGAATGGCTGGCCGAGTGCCGGCGCGTGCTGAAGCCGGAAGGCTCGATCTGGGTGATCGGCAGCTATCACAATGTCTTCCGGCTGGGCGCCGCGATCCAGGACCTCGGCTTCTGGGTTCTGAACGACATCATCTGGCGCAAGTCGAATCCGATGCCGAACTTCAAGGGCACGCGGTTCACCAACGCCCACGAGACCCTGATCTGGGCCGCCCGCTCGCGCGATCAGAAGCGCTACACCTTCAACTACGACGCGCTGAAGGCTTTCAACGAGGACACCCAGATGCGGTCCGACTGGACGCTGGCGCTGTGCACCGGCGAGGAGCGGATCAAGGACGCCGACGGGAAGAAGGCCCACCCGACCCAGAAGCCCGAAGGCCTGCTGCACAGGGTCCTGCTGTCCGCGACCCGGCCCGGCGACGTGGTGCTTGACCCCTTCTTCGGCACCGGCACGACGGGGGCGGCCGCCAAGCGGCTGGGCCGTCATTTCATCGGCATCGAGCGGGACGAGACCTATGCGACGGTCGCCGAGACGCGGATCGCGGCCGTGGTCCCTGCCGCACCTGAGGATCTGGTCGTCATGGGATCCAAGCGCAACGAGCCCAAGGTGCCGTTCGGCGCCCTCGTCGAAGCCGGCCTGCTGCGCCCCGGCGATCGCCTCTACTGCCCCAAGGGCGACCGCGAGGCGCGTGTGCGCGCCGATGGTTCGCTGGTGGCCGGGTCGCTAAGCGGCTCGATCCACAAGCTCGGCGCCCTGTTCGAGAACGCCCCGGCCTGCAACGGCTGGACCTACTGGCGCTTCAAGACCGATCAGGGGCTGCGGTCCATCGACACCCTGCGGGCCGAAGTTCGGGCCGGTATGCAATAGACCTCCGCCCTCCCGCGTGCATTGTATCGCGGAACGACGTTAGCGGGGAATCGGCGGATGGCGGACGGGGTAGTTTCCGGCGGGGCCGGCGCGTCGCGACTGTGGTGGCTGAAGTCGTTGACGCTGCTGCTCGCCGCCATCGTCGTCACCCATGCCGCGACCTTCGGCGCCACCGGCCTGCCCGGCGACAGCGGTCAGGTGGTTTCCGAAGTTTTCGAGGCTGCGGATGCGGAGGACCGGACGGCGCCGGCGGGATATGTGCGGGTCAAGGCGGTGACGCCCGGGGGGCAGCTGGATTCGGCCGGCGTGCGGGCCGGGGACGCCATCCGCTTCCAGCATCCGTGGGATATTCATCGGCTCCGGCTGCCGGCGGAGGAGACGTTTCATCTGACCGTTCTGCGGGAGGGGCGGACGATGTCCGGCTCCTTCACGACCGAGACTTCCCGGCCGCGCAGTTGGCGCCCCGCCAGCCTCATGTCGGTCGTGACCAGCCTGTTGATGGCAGCCGCCGGCCTGACCATCGCCCTTCGATCCGGCGCCCGCGTCGGCGTCCTGCTCGGGGCGTCGCTCATCGCCATGGCGCATATCGGGTCCTACACCCACGGCTGGGAAAACGATGTCGTGCGCTATTTCCCCGTATCGTTGCCGCTGGGGGCGATTCTAGTTCTCGCACCCGTGGGAATATTCGCCTTTGCCCTACTTCATCGGGCCGGAGCGGTGGGGCAGCCGGTTTCGAGGCTTTGGAAAGTGCTGTTCTGGCTATACGTCGCGATCGTGACCGCCAACTTTATGAGCGACGCCTACGCCTTGCTCGCCATCGCCAACCCGCCCCTGCCCCGACCGATGATGGTGTCGGCGCTGCTCTTCTGGTCCGCCCCCTTTGTCGCCTTTGGACTGCTGATCCGCGCGGCCTTTGAAACCACCGGTCAGGAGCGAACGCGCTTCGGTTTTCTGGCCGCG
>DASRWP010000225.1:0-2039 GCA_035654535.1 Brevundimonas sp. | reverse complement strand
CGCGGAGGATTTGATCCGGGTAGAACGCGTCCATGTCCGCACCCATCGTTCTGCCCGTCGCCGTCTTCTCATCCCACCGCCTGCTCGCTCGCGGGCCCTTGGGCGAGGTGCTGGACGCTGTCCGCGCCGCCGCCGCCGGGGACCCCGCGCCGCTGGTCGTCGATCTGGCCACCGGCCGGGTAGTCGACCTCGATCTGCGCGGGACGCTGGAGGAGGCGAAGGCCCGCCTGACCCCGGCGCCCGAACCGGAGAAGCGCGGCCCCGGCCGGCCGAAGCTGGGCGTCACCGCGCGCGAGGTGACCCTGCTGCCCCGCCACTGGGACTGGCTGTCCGCCCAGCCCGGCGGCGCCTCGGTGGCCTTGCGCAAACTGGTCGAGGGCGCGCTGCGGGATGGGGAGGGGCCGGACCGCGCCCGCAAGGCGAAAGAGGCGGCCTGGCGCTTCATGACCGCCCTCGCCGGGGATTTGCCGGGCTATGAGGAGGCGACCCGCATGCTGTTCGCCGGGGACTGGACCGCCTTCGACGCGGCGGTGGGGGGCTGGCCGGAGGGGGTGCGCGAGACGGCGCGGGAGATGGCGGCGGGGGCCTGGCGGAATGGACGAAGCTGATCCTTCCCCCCCTGCGGGAGAAGGTGGCAGCCCGCAGGGCTGACGGATGAGGGGTCGCACCGGCCTCTGGACAGATGTCGCCGACGAGGTCTTCCATGACCTATGGACGAGTGGCTCAAACAACGAGCGCGGGAAATGCGGCACGAGCCGGTGCTCTACGAGCGGCGTCTGTGGAAGCTGCTGCGGGACCGGCGACTGGCCGGGCTGAAGTTCCGCCGCCAGTTCGTGATCGGCGGCTACATCGTCGACTTCATCTGCTTCAGGCATCGACTGATCGTCGAGGCCGACGGGCCTCAGCACGAGGATCGGGCGCCGGACGCCGCGCGGGACGAGTGGCTGAAAGCGCAAGGATTTCGGATGCTGAGGTTTCCCAACCAGCAGATTGAGAACCGTGGCGAGCAGGTGATCGGGGCGATCGTTGCGGCGGCCGATGAGACGCTCGCGAGGGATTAGCCGGCGCCGGTGCGACCCCTCATCCGTCAGCCTTCGGCTGCCACCTTCTCCCGCAAGGGGAGAAGGGTAGGTTAGCCCACCTTCACGCGCGTCGCCGCCTCGGGCAGATCCTCCCCGAACGCCCGCTGGTAGAACTCCGCGATCGTCGGCCGCTCCAGCTCATCGCACTTGTTCAGGAAGGTCAGGCGGAAGCTCAGCCCCACATCGCCCGCGAAGATGATCGCGTTCTGGGCCCAGGTGATGACTGTGCGGGGGCTCATGACGGTGGAGATGTCGCCGTTCATGAAGGCGTTCCTCGTCATGTCGGCGACGCGGACCATGGCGGCGATCTTGCGGCGGCCGTCGGCGTCGGACCACTCGGGCACCTTGGCGGCGACGATCTCTGCCTCGACGTCGTGGTCGAGGTAGTTGAGCGTGGTGACGATGTTCCAGCGGTCCATCTGGCCCTGATTGATCTGCTGGGTGCCGTGGTACAGGCCCGAGGTGTCGCCGAGGCCGATGGTGTTGGTGGTGGCGAACAGGCGGAAGAACCGGTTCGGGCGGATGACGCGGTTCTGGTCCAGCAGGGTCAGGCGGCCCTGCGCCTCAAGCACGCGCTGGATCACGAACATCACGTCGGGGCGGCCGGCGTCGTATTCGTCGAACACCAGGGCGATGGGCCGCTGGATGGCCCAGGGCAGCATGCCCTCGCGAAACTCGGTGACCTGCTTGCCGTCCTTCAGGACGATGGCGTCCTTGCCGACCAGATCGATGCGGCTGACGTGGGCGTCGAGATTGACGCGGACCATGGGCCAGTTGAGGCGCGCGGCGACCTGCTCGATGTGGGTCGACTTGCCGGTGCCGTGGTAGCCCTGGATCATCACCCGGCGGTTGCGCGCGAAGCCGGCACAGATCGCCAGCGTCGTGTCGGGGTCGAACACATAGGCCGGGTCGATATCGGGGACGCGCTCGTCGGCCTGGCTGAAGCCGGGGATTTCC
>DASRWP010000224.1:0-5826 GCA_035654535.1 Brevundimonas sp. | reverse complement strand
GCCAAGCGGTGGAACGACCAACTCGCCCGCCTGCGTCGCGGGGGCCGGCGAGACCGTCTCGACGGACGCGATGGCGGCGGAGCCCAGCAGCAGGGCGGAGAGGGAGACGGCGGCGAACAGGCGGGACTTCATAAGGATCGGCTCCGGACGCCCGGCGACCGGGCGGGCGGACGTTATCAGCGCCTGACCGACGCGCACGTTACGGAGTCGTAATGTGCGCCCGGCCCCCTCCTGATCAGTCCAGGGTCAGTGCGGCGGCCAGCAAGCGCGCTTCCGTCGCCCGACTGGAGCCGGTCCGCCAGGCGACGACGATCTCGCGTCGCGGGGCCTTGGCGGCGATCGGGCGCACCACCACGCCCGGCATATCGGCCAGACCTGCCCTGACCGCCATCTCGGGCAGGAAACTGACGCCCAGTCCCGCGGACACCATCTGCACCAGCGTATGCAACGAGGTCGCGGCGAACACGTCGTCGCCCTTGGGCGGGTCAATCCCGAAGGCGGCCAGCGCGTGATCGCGCAGGCAGTGGCCGTCCTCGAGCAGGATCAGATCTTCGGCCTTCAGCGAGCCGGCGGGGATCGGGCCCGGCCCCGCCAGCGGATGACCCACAGGCGCCGCGGCGAGGATTTCGTCATCGCCTATGCGGGCGTGGTCGATTCCGCCGGCGCCGTAGGGCAGGGCGATCACCGCGGCGTCGAGCTGTCCCGCCTTAAGCCCGGCCACCAGCCGCGGTGTGAGATCTTCGCGAATGAACAGCCGCAGGGCGGGATAGGCGTCCTTCAGTCCCGGCAGGCGCGCCGGCAGCAGGAACGGCGCGACGGTCGGGATGACGCCCAGCCGGAACCGCCCCGACAACGGCTTGCCCGCGTTTCGCGCCGCCTCGACCAGATCCTCGGTCCGGGTCAGGACGTCCTCGGCCCGCCGCACCGCCTCGGCGCCGACAGCGGTCAGCTGGACATTGCCCCGCGTGCGCTCGACCACCGGCCCGCCGAGGATGCGCTCCAGCTCCTGCACGCCCGCCGAGAGCGCCGGCTGGCTGACGTGCGCCGCCTCCGCCGCCCGGCTGAACGACTGATGCTCGGCGAGGAGTCTGAGATACTGGAGCTGGCGCAGCGTGGGGAGCATGCGGGCGATATAGGCGTTGGCTATCCCGATCTCCAACGACAATCGAGGAACTTTATGCCGTCGCGCCGTCTCTTTCGGCTGAGGAGGTTCATCACGAAGGACACGAAGGTGGACACGAAGGACACGAAGAGAGGTGAGCGGACGTCGTACCGAGCCCCCGTTCCAGACCGCGGGCTCGTTTGCGGCGAAGCCGCGATCCAGGACATTGGGGAGGAGCCGCTGGGGCCATGGCGCGCTCCGTCCCTTGGTGTCCTTCGTGTCCTCCTTCGAGTCCTTCGTGACGAACCTTCAGGCCGTCAGGCCGCCGCCGGTCTCTCCAGATCCAGCACTCTGCGCCGAAACTGGAAGGACGGAGGAGCGTCCGACTAGACCGCCGCCACCCCGAATTCCTCGTCCAGCGTCAGGTCGAAGCGGTCGGCGTTCATCACCTGCGTCCAGGCCGCGATGAAGTCCTTCACGAACTTTTCGCCCGCGTCCGCGGAGGCGTAGACCTCGGCCAACGCCCGAAGCTGGGAGTTGGAGCCGAACACCAGATCGGTCCGGGTCGCGGTCCACTTCTCCTCGCCAGTCCGACGGCAGGTGCCGAGGAAGACCTCGTCGCCCCGGTCGTCGACCTCCTTCCACGCCGTCCCCATGTCGAGCAGGTTCACGAAGAAGTCGTTGGTCAGCTGGCCCGGGCGATCGGTGAAGACCCCGTGCTTCGAGCCGCCGTGGTTGGCGCCCAGCACGCGCAGGCCGCCGACCAGAACGAGCATCTGCGGCGCCGTCAGGCCCAGCAGTTGCGACCGGTCGACCAGCAGCTCTTCGGTCGGGACGTTGAAGCGGACGCTCAGATAGTTGCGGAAGCCGTCGGCCTTGGGCTCCAGCACCGCAAAGCCCTCGACGTCCGTCTGTTCGGCGCTGGCGTCGGTCCGGCCGGGCTCGAACGGGACCTCGACCGCGTGACCCGCCGCCCGCGCGGCCTGTTCGATACCCACCGAACCGCCGAGCACGATCAGGTCCGCGATGGAGACATTCGTCCCCGAAGCCGACTTGATGTCCTCATAGACGCGCAGAACCCGCGCCAGCTTGTCGGGCTCGTTGACGGCCCAGCTGCGCTGAGGCTCCAGCCGCAGCCGGCCGCCGTTGGCGCCGCCGCGGTGGTCGGACCCGCGATAGGTCGAGGCCGCCGCCCACGCCGTGCTGACAAGCTCCGCCACGGACAGGCCCGAAGCCGCGATCCGGTCCTTAAGCGCGCGGATGTCGCTGTCGCCGATCACAGGCCCCTGACGCCGCGGGATCGGATCCTGCCACAGCAGATCCTCGGCCGGGACTTCAGGCCCGAGGTAGCGCGCCTTGGGCCCCATGTCGCGATGGCACAGCTTGAACCAGGCGCGGGCGAAAGCGTCGCCGAAATAGGCCGGGTCGGCGCGGAATTTCTCGGTGATCGCCCGGTATTTCGGATCGACCTTCAACGCCATGTCGGCGGTGGTCATCATGGTCGGCACGCGCCGGCCCGGGGCATGGGCAGCGGGGGCCAGCGTCTCGTCGGGATTGCCGACCGGCTGCCACTGTTTGGCTCCGGCGGGGCTGCGGACCAGCTCATATTCGTGGTCCAGCAGCATGTCGAAATAGGTCATGTCCCAGCTGACCGGCGTCGGCGTCCACGCGCCCTCCAGCCCCGAGGTGATGGTGTGGTCGCCCATGCCGCTCTCATGGCTGGAGGTCCAGCCGAGACCCTGCTGGGCGATGTCCGATCCCTCAGGCGCGGCTCCCACCTTGGAGCCGTCGCCGGCGCCGTGGGCCTTGCCGAAGGTATGGCCGCCCGCCGTCAGGGCCACCGTCTCCTCGTCGTTCATGCCCATGCGCGAGAAGGTTTCGCGCATGTCGCGGGCCGACTGCAGCGCGTTGGCGTTGCCGCCCGGTCCTTCCGGATTGACGTAGATCAGACCCATCTGGATCGCCGCCAGAGGGCTCTCCAGCGCCTTGCCCTCCTCCTCGTTGATCCGCGTCGCGCCGAGCCATTCCTCCTCGGTGCCCCAGTAGACGTCCTTCTCGGGCTCCCAGACGTCGGCGCGGCCGCCGCCGAAGCCGAACACGGGCCCGCCCATGGACTCAATGGCGACATTGCCGGCCAGGATCATCAGGTCGGCCCAGGACAGCTTCGCCCCGTATTTCTGCTTGATCGGCCACAGCAGACGCCGCGCCTTGTCGAGGTTGCCGTTGTCCGGCCAGCTGTTCAGCGGCGCGAACCGCTGCTGCCCTGCATTGGCCCCGCCGCGCCCGTCGCCGGTGCGGTAGGTGCCGGCCGAGTGCCAGGCCATGCGGATGAAGAAGGGCCCGTAGTGGCCGTAATCCGCCGGCCACCACGGCTGGCTGTCAGTCATCAGGGCGGTCAGGTCGCGCTTCACCGCGGCGTAGTCCAGCGTCTTGAACGCCTCGCCATAGTTGAAGCCGTCGCCCATCGGATCGCCGGTCCGGCCCTGCTGGTGCAGGATGTCGACCGACAGGTGGTTGGGCCACCAGTCGCGGTTGGTCCGGCCGAGCAGCGACCGCAGGGCCGCCGCTTCCTTCTTGGGATCGTTGAGGGGCGTCGGTGCGCCGGCGTTACCGTCCATGGTGGTCCTCCCTGACTGCGTCGTCGCAGCCTAGGCCCCCGGACGCCGCAAGGAAAATCGATAAACTTTGTCGCCGGCAACAGATGAAGTTATGCCGCATGCAGGGCGCGCCCGCCCAACTACCCCTGCCCGCCCATCATGAAGGCGTTCAGCTTGTTGCCGTCGGGGTCGCGGAAATAGGCCGCATAGAACCCTTCGCCGCGTGGCCCGGGCGGACCCTCGCAGGTCCCGCCATTCTGCAGCGCGATCTGGTGCAGCCGCTCTATCTGCTCCTTCGACGAAGCTTCCAGCGCCACCATCACTCCGTTGCCGACGCTCGCCTCCGCGCCGTCGAACGGCTTGGTCAGCCCGATTCCGGCCCCTCCGCCCGGCGTCCCCCAGGCGATCGCGCCCGGCCACTCCATCATCCGCGACGTCCCCATCTCAGCCGCCAGCGCATCATAAAACCGCGCCGCCCGCTCCAGATCGTTGGTCCCCAGCGTCACATATCCGATCATGTTCGTCTCCTCCCTGAGGCCGGTATAGAGACACGAACAAAACAGGAACTCAAGTCTCTCCCAGCCACCGCATCCGGCACGCCATCATCGCTGTCTCGCCCAGCCGGTCGACCAGTCGCCAGTTGACTACCGCGCCGATCGGGGCGCCGACGACCGGGATAAGCTGGGCCAGTTTGGCGAGATCGATATAGTCGCGGTACTCGATCTGGAAGCGTCGCCAGTCGTACTCCGTCATCGTCTCCGGCTGATCGACCCCGGCGATCCACGCTTCCAGCGCCGCGAGCGCCTCAGGCCGCCGCTGGGCGCTGGCGAAGGCGAGGTGGAAGATGTGCAGCAGGAATAGCCGCTCGCGGAGCGTGTCGCCGCCGCCCCAGCCGTAGGCGCCGACCACATCGCCCAGCATCCGCACCTTGATCGCCATCAGGGCCGGGAAGTCCGCCGCCGCCAGCACGAAGCCCCCGGCGCCGGCGACCCCGCCCTCGACCCCCGCCGTATTGCGATATGTCCGGATCATCGCCCGCGCCCGCACTTCGCGCGCCGCCAGCGATCCCTCGGCGGGCGGCCGCGTCTGGATCAGGTCCGAGCCGAACAGGATTCCCTTCGTCATCGCCTCGACCCCGGCGGTGACGATGGCGTGCACCCGCTCCGGGATCATCCGGTTGATCCGCGCCTGCGTCCCGCGTGTCGCCTTGTCCCACAGACCCGGCCGCTTGAGCATGCGCGCCCGCCAGGCATCGACCTCGGCGCGGACGGTGGTGTCGTCGTCGACGGTGATCAGCCGTTCGGGCACGGCGTCGGCGGGGACCATCTCGGGCCGTTGATCGGGAGGCTTGGGCATGGTCGCTCCAATGACGCGGGGTCACGGTTGCAGGCGCAAGCGCGCGGGTCTAGACCGCCGCCCACGCTTTCCTCCCACCTCGCACAGAACGGCCTCAAGTAGCGCGCAAGCGCGGTAGGCCCCAACAACGGCCTCAAGTAGCGCGAAGCGCGATAGGCCACAGGAGACTTATATGGCTCGCGCGAAGATCGCCCTTATCGGCGCCGGCATGATCGGCGGCACCCTGGCCCACATCGCGGCGCGCGAGGCGCTGGGCGACGTAATCCTGTTCGACATCGCCGAGGGCACGCCGCAGGGCAAGGCGCTCGACATCGCCGAGGCCACCGCTGTGATCGGCACGGACGTGTCGCTGAAAGGCGCCAACGACTATGCCGATATCGCCGGAGCAGATGTCTGCATCGTCACCGCCGGCGTGCCGCGCAAGCCGGGCATGAGCCGCGACGACCTGATCGGCATCAATCTGAAGGTCATGAAGGCCGTGGGCGAGGGCATCAAGGCGCATGCCCCCAACGCCTTCGTCATCTGCATCACCAACCCGCTGGATGCGATGGTGTGGGCGCTTCAGAAATTCTCTGGCCTGCCCAAGGAGAAGGTCATCGGCATGGCCGGCGTGCTGGACAGCGCCCGCTTCGCCTATTTCCTGGCCGAGAAGACCGGCGTGTCGATCCAGGACATCCACGCCTGGACGCTGGGCGGTCATGGCGACGACATGGTGCCGATGGTACGCCATTCGACCGTAGGGGGTCTGCCGCTGCCTGACGCCGTTGCTGC
>DASRWP010000223.1:0-10989 GCA_035654535.1 Brevundimonas sp. | reverse complement strand
CTCTCCCGCCGCCGTCAAATGAACAAATGGAGGCGGCGGAGTAGGACGATGCTGGATTTCCAAACCCCGCCCGCGCCGTCGTCCGAGCCGCCGCCAATGGTCGGGCTCGTTCGTCCGGCATGGGATCTGACGGTCGGGCTGATCAACGCCACGGTGCAGGTCGATCAGATGAACGGGGACGGCACGCGCCGCGTCGGCACGGGGTTCCTGATTGCTGCGCCGAGACCGGACGGGACGCCGCGAACCGTGCTGGTGACCGCCCACCACGTCCTTGATGGCATGGCTCGGCCCGAGGCCCGGATCGGCTGGCGGGCTGAGCAGCCCGGCAGGGGCTGGCGATTTGCTCCCGAGCCTCTGAGAATTCGGGATGGCGCCGGCGACGCCGCCTGGACGCGGCATCCGGAGCGGGACATCGCCGTGATGGAGATTTCCGCACCGCCGGCCTTCGCCAGAGCCGCCATTCCCTTGGCGTGGCTGGCCGACCGGACGTCGCTCGACGATTGGCAGGTTGGGCCCGGCGACGAGCTACTGACTTTGGGCTTTCCGCGAGGGTACGCATCGAACACGGCGGGATTTCCGATCCTGCGAGTTGGCCGCGTCGCGTCCTGGCCGCTCACGCCAATCGAGAGCTTTCCAGTCTTCCTGCTTGATTTCCCCGTCTTTCCCGGCAACTCAGGCGGGCCGGTTTTCTGGACTCCCGCAGCGCGGAAGCTCCCGGGCACAGTCCAGCCCGACCATCCGTTCATCGCCGGCGTTCTTACGTCCGAGGTTCGGCCGGGGGACGAGCCGCTCGGGATAGGTCTGGTCGCGCACGCCAGCTATGTGCGTGAAGCGATAGTCTTGATGGATACGCCCGAGGCGGGGCGAAGCGGCCTGTGATCCCCGCGTCGTGTATGCGCATAAGATATATTATGCGAAATAACGCACCGGATCAGGTGGGGCCCTAGTCCTCCCGTAGTTCCAGGGCCGTGTACGGCGACTGCCCGCGTTCGATCCGTATCAGATCGAGCACGGCGACGATCTGCCGCGAACGCCAGTGGCTCATGAAGTATGCCAGCGGTCCGGCCGCGAGCGCGACGCCGATCTGGATCGCGACGTCCGGTTGATCGCGAACGAACGACATCAGTGATCCCCCGGCGACCTCCGCCACGACCGCCACAGCGGAAAGCGGCACGGTCAGGTACGCGATCACCACGGCCCTGAGCATCTGGTCCTGTCGGCGGGCGTTGAGATTGGCCAGGGCGGACAACGCGTCGAAATCCGCGTTTGGCACGCCGTCCAGCAGCGCGAAAGCTTGATACGTCGACTTGTTGCGACGGAACCCGCTTATGAAGTCGTTGCCGAGGTAACCCCACGCGCCGGGCGTGACAAACGTGGACGGCAGCAGGCTCCAGGTCGGGAAATAGGACTTCAGGCCTCGCCAGAGCGCCCAGACGCGGTCTCCGGCGGAGGATTCAGCCGCGCCGCCAGACTCGAGGTGTCCCATCGCGATCCCCCCATGGATTGCACTTCGGAATAGAACTGATCCACCAGCGCCGTGAGCGCCAGATGGGCGCCGTTCGATTGGGCCTCATCCAGCACGAGGCCGAGGTCCTTGCGCATCCAGTCGACAGCGAAGCCGAAGTCGAAGCGACCCTCGGCCATGGTCTTCCAGCGATTGTCCATCTGCCACGACTGGGCCGCGCCCCTGGATACGGCCTCATAGACTGCGTCGGTGTCCAGCCCGGCCGCCCGCGCGAAATGCACCGCCTCGGCCAGCCCCTGCACGACTCCGGCGATGGCGATCTGATTGACCATCTTGGTTAACTGGCCCGAGCCCGCCGGGCCCATGTGCTTCACGGCTTTGGAGTACGCCTTCAGCGCCGGTTCCACCGCCGCCAGCGCGGCCGGGTCGCCGCCGGCCATGACGCTCAGCTGGCCGTTCTCCGCGCCGGCCTGTCCGCCCGAGACCGGGGCGTCGAGGAAGCGCCGCCCCTGCCCCACCGCCAGCGCCGCCATCGCGCGCGCGACCCGGGCCGAGGTGGTCGTGTGGTCCACGACGGTTGCGCCCGCGGCCAGATGGGGCATGGCTTCGGTGACGACGTCACGGACATCGTCGTCGTTGCCGACGCAGAGAATGAACAGTTCGACGCCCGTGGCTGCTTCCATCACGGTCCCCGCGAACCGGCCGCCGGTCGCCTCGGACCACGCGCGGGCCTTGGCCGGCGTGCGGTTGAAGCCCGCCACCTCATGTCCGGCCTGCACCAGATGACGCGCCATCGGCGCGCCCATGACGCCGAGCCCGGCGAAACCGATCTTCATGCCTCGGGCTCCAGAGCGACGCCGTAGCGGCCGCGATAATAGGTCAGCGCCGCGCCCGGCCGGGTCTCGAAACCCCGTACGGCGCCGACGATGGTGAGGTGGTCGCCCATGACGATGCGGTCCGTGGCGACGCAGTCGAGCCGTGTCAGCGCATTCTTCAGGCGCGGCGGCGCGAGGTCCGAGCTGTCGAACTCGTCCGATGACAGCCGGCAGACCCCCCAGGCGAAGCGGTCCGACATCTCGCGATCCTCGACCGGCAGCATGTGGACGGCGAACCGGTCGGCCGAGGCGAAGGCGTCGTGCCGGTCCGACGTACGGTCCAGGCACCAAAGCACGAGCGGCGGAGCCAACGAAACCGACGTGAACGAGTTTACGGTGATGCCGTATGGCCCGTCCTCAGTATGAGCGGTGACCACGCAGACGCCGGTGGCGAACCCGCCCAGCGCGCGGCGGTAGGCGGCGGTGTCGAAGGCGGGATCGGTCGGGGCGCTCACCCCTGACGACTAGGCGAGGCCCTGTCGCCGGGCAAGGGCGGCGGTATGGGAAACACCGCCTTAACCTTGAGCCGCCATCGTAATGCACAGTTGGAATGCCGAGGCCGCCCCATGTCCATGAGCGATCGCCCGATCCTCATCAAGAAGGTCAAGAAGGTCATCGGCCACGGCCACCACGGCGGCGCGTGGAAGGTCGCTTACGCCGACTTCGTGACGGCGATGATGGCCTTCTTCCTGCTGATGTGGCTGATCAACACGACCGACCCGGAGCAGAAGCGCGGCATCGCCGAATATTTCGCACCGGCCAGCGTCTCGCAAACCACGTCGGGCTCGGGCGGCATCCTCGGCGGTACGGCCTTGGGCGACGATGGAGCCAAGGGCGCCGGATCCCAGTCGGTCATCAGTGCACTCGCGCCTGAGGCCCCGCCGGATGCCCCCGCCGACGTGGGCCAGAGCCAGAACCTCGCCGCCGCCAGCGAGGAAGCGCTCCGCGAAGAGATCGCCCGGCGTGAGGCGGCCGAGTTCGCCTCGGCGGCCGAATCCTTGCGGCAAGCGATGCAGTCGATGCCGGAATTGGCCGAGCTGTCGAAACAGCTGATCATCGACCAGACGCCGGAAGGTCTGCGCATCCAGCTGGTCGATCAGGAGGGCCGCTCCATGTTCGACCAGAATTCGACCCGGCCGAATCCCCGCGCCCAACTGCTGCTGCGGACGGTGGCCCGCGTGATCACCCAGTTGCCGAACCGGATTTCGGTGACCGGACACACCTCGGCCGCGCCCGGCGCGAATCGCGCCACCGGCCCGAACGACTGGAGCCTTTCCTCAAACCGGGCCAACGCCTCCCGCCTGGTCCTTCAGGCCGCCGGCGTCGATGCCGACCGCGTCTATCAGGTCTCCGGCAAGGCGGGCTCTGACCCGCTCTATCCCGATGACCCCTCGCTCGCGGGCAATCGGCGGATCGCCATCGTGTTGCTGCGCGAAGCGCCTGTCCTGCCGACGGACACCAGCCTGTGATCTCCCCGGCCCCGCCAGTCAGTGGGGCCGCGGGGCTTGCCCGAAGCGCCGACGCGGGGGCAAATCGTTGCATGACCGTGAGTCTGCCCCACTGTCGGCGAATTTGGATGTGGACCTAGGGCCGTGACCTTCGTTCCGCAGCGCCAGCTTCGCTTCTACATGACCTCGGTGGCCCCGTGCCCTTATCTGCCGGGCCGGACCGAGCGGAAGGTGTTCGCGAATCTGCCGTTCAGCGAGGGCGCCCCGGTCAACGACGAACTGACGCAGGCCGGTTTCCGGCGCAGCCAGAACATCGCCTACCGTCCTGCCTGCGAGGCCTGCGACGCATGCGTCTCGGTGCGGTTGCCGGTTCCGGAGTTCGTATTCTCGCGCTCCCAGCGGCGGGTGCTGAAGCGCAACGCCGACCTGTCGCGGGATCTGGTTGAGGCCGAGGCTACGACCGAACAGTTCGATCTGCTGCGCCGCTACCTCAACCATCGGCATCCCGGCGGTGGAATGAGCGGCATGAGCTGGCTCGACTATATCGCCATGGTCGAGGATACGGCGGTGCGCACACATCTGATCGAGTACCGGCTGCCGTCCAGCGACGGCGGCCCGGGCGACCTCGTCGGCGTCTGTCTGACCGACCTGCTTGGGGACGGCCTCTCGATGGTCTACAGCTTCTTCGAGCCCACGCTGGAGGCGCGCAGCCTCGGCCGGTTCGCCATCCTCGACCACGTCCGTCAGGCCGCGGCGGTCAAGTTGCCGTTCGTCTATCTGGGCTACTGGGTCCGGGGCTCGCGCAAGATGGACTACAAGGCCGAGTTCCAACCGATGGAGCAGCTGACGAAGCTCGGCTGGCGGCTCCTCTCTCAGCCAGCGGCCGGGACGGACGTCGAATAGTCGGCTGCGAGCGTCTCCTCT
The DNA here is from genome assembly GCA_035654535.1 of Brevundimonas sp. Lineage (GTDB taxonomy): Bacteria > Pseudomonadota > Alphaproteobacteria > Caulobacterales > Caulobacteraceae > Brevundimonas. Next base: position 6,277 of record DASRWP010000223.1, on the reverse strand, counting down.
CCGGACCATGGGCCGGGATCGCGCCCTCCCCCGAACTTCACCAGCGCCGCGATCCGCTTCTCGATCGGGGGATGGCTGGCGAACAGCCCCTCCAACCCCACGCCGTTGGGCTGGTTGTCGAGGAACAGCTGCTGCAGCTCGTCCGGACCCTTCAGCGACGACCGGCCCTCGACCTTGCGAAGAGCCGAGATCATTGCGTCAGGGTTCTTGGTCAGTTCGACCGCACCCGCATCGGCCACAAACTCGCGCGTCCGGGACAGCATCATCCGGATGACGATGGCGAGGACGAAGCCGACCACGGCGAAGGCCATGCCGATCAGCACCAACGGCGCGGCGTTCTTGTTGTCTCTCTTCCCGCCGCGCGAATACATCAGGCCCCGGAACACCAGCTCGGCGATCACACTGATGATGCCCGCGAAGATCGACGCGATCACCATGGTCCGCACGTCCTTGTTGATGACGTGGGTGAGCTCGTGGCCGAGCACGGCCTCCAGCTCGTCGCGGGTCAGGGCGTTCACCAGACCCCGGGTGACCGTGATGCTGTACTGTCCCTCGTGCAGGCCGGTGGCGAAGGCGTTCAGGCTGTCGCTCTCGATGACCCGCAGGGCAGGCGTTCGCAGACCCCGAGAGATAGCAAGGTTTTCCAGCAGGTTATACAGATCCGGCTCAGACCGCCTCTCAACCTTTCGGGCTCCGGTCATCAGATCGACCATGGTCTGGCTGCCGAAATAGGAGATGGCGAACCAGATCGCGGCGACACCGAAGGCGAGCGGGACGGTCCCGCCCAGCCAGGAGGCCGCCAGGGCCATGTCGTCGCCCAGCCCCCTGCCGGTCCCCGGCAGATATCCCATGCCCATCAGGACTAGCTGCACCCCGTACAGGATGGCGACCATCAGGATCGGGAAGCTGACGAGCAACAGCACGGAGCGGGTGTTGTTCGCCCATATGTGCGTCTGGAGGCCGACGGCGGCCATCTATCGAACCCTCACGCCGTGAAGCTGACCTTGGGCGGCGCGGCGTTCATGGTGGCGCGCTCGCCCTCGCCGACGTCGAAGAAGGGCTTGTCCGAACCGAAGCCCACCATGGCGGCGAACAGCACGGTCGGAAACTGTCGGCGTACGGCGTTGAACTCGCTGACGGCGCTGTTGAAGAAGCGGCGCGCGGCGGCCAGCTTGTTCTCGATGTCCGACAGCTCACGCTGCAGTTCCAGATAGTTGGTGTTGGCCTTCAGGTCGGGATAGGCCTCGGCCACTGCGAACAGCCGGCCCAAGGCTCCGGTCAGCATGTTTTCAGCCTGAACCTTGTCATTGATCGAGGTGGCGCCGGCCGCGGCGGCGCGGGCCTGGGTCACGGCGTCAAGTGTCCCCCGTTCATGCGAAGCGTAGCCCTTCACGGTCTCGACCAGATTGGGGATCAGGTCCTGCCGTTGCTTCAGCTGCACGTCGATGTCCGCGAATGACTGATCGGCGCGCTGATCCAGCGCGACCAGCTTGTTGTAGGCACCAACGATCACGAACAGGACGACGGCGACAATGACGCCGATAACGATCAGGGTAATCAGCATGTCGGTCTCCAACCTCGGCCGGAACTCCAGCCACCAGCGGACTATCGCCTGATACGGCCACGCTGCGAAGTGAAATCGGCGTCACCTTCGCGGCGTCCCGCCTCAGCGGAACTTGCGCAATCCCCGCGGTCCCTGCCTGCCGGCCCCGGCGCGCTTGCCCAGCCAGTCCTTCCAGTCCGGCCAGTTCCGCCGCCGCCCGCCGCCGTCGACCCACTCGGGACCGTGCGCGCCGTCGAACACCGTCACGTCGGCCAGCCCCCCCTGCTTGTAGGACTGTAGCTTGACGCCCTTGCCACGGCCCATCTCGGGCAGTTCTGCGACCGGGAAGATCAGGGCCTTGATGTTGTCGCCGATGGCGGCGACATGGTCCCCCGCGACCCGCAGGGCCGCGCGCATGTCGCCGTTCAGCACCTGCTTGCCGCCGCGTTTCTGGGCCAGCAGTTCGTCCTCGGGCGCGATGAAGCCGTAGCCGGCCCTCGAGACGATCAGCAGTCTGCCGCCTGGCTGGTGCATCAGCAGGTTCACGATCTCGGCTTTTTCGTCGAGGTCGATCATCAGACGCAGCGGCTCGCCGTGGCCGCGGCCCGAGGCGAGCTTGTCGGCGCCGACGGTGAAGATGCGGCCGTCCGACGCCGCCACCAGCAACCTGTCGGTCGTGAAGCCGGGCACGAGGAAAGCAAGGCTGTCGCCCTCCTTGAACTTCAGCTCGGACGGGTCTTCCACCTTGCCCCGGGTCGCGCGGATCCAGCCGCGCTCGGACAGGATGACTGTGATGGCCTCGCGCGGGATGAAAGCCTCGACGGAGGCGAAGGCCGAGCTGTCGACGGCCTCGGCGATGGTGGTGCGGCGCGGCGAGACCAAGGCCTTGCGCACGGCCTCAAGGTCCTTGCCGACCTGTTTCCACTGTTTGGCCGGGGACGATGAGAGTGACTGAAGCGCGGCAAGTTCGTCAGCCAGCGCCTTGTATTCCTTCTCGATCGTCAATTCCTCGATCCGCGCGAGCTGACGCAGTCGGGTGTCGAGGATGAAGTCGGCCTGGAGTTCCGACAGGCCAAAGCGGGCGATCAGGACGGCCTTGGGCTGTTCCTCCTCGCGGACGATGCGGATGACCTCGTCGAGGTTGAGGAAGACGATCCGCAGGCCTTCGAGAAGGTGCAGCCGCTTCTCGATGCGTTCGATGCGCCACGCGGCGCGGCGCACCAGCACTTCGCGCCGATGGTCGAGGAAGGCCTGCAGGCAGGCTTTCAGCCCCATCACGCGCGGCGTGCCGGTGGCGTCGAGCACATTCATGTTGATCGGGAAGCGGACTTCGAGATCGGAGAGCTTGAACAGGCTCTCCATCAGCACCTCGGGTTCGACGGTGCGGCTCTTCGGCTCGATGACCAGCCGGATATCCTCGGCCGACTCGTCGCGAACGTCGCCCAGCAGGGGCGCCTTCTTGTGTTCGATCAGGTCGGCGAGGTCCGCGATCAGTTTCGACTTCTGCACCTGATAGGGCATCTCGGTGACGATGATCCGCCAGACGCCGCGGCCGAGGTCCTCGGTCTCCCAGCGGGCGCGCAGGCGGATACCGCCCCTCCCCGTCTCATAGGCGTCGAGGATGGAGGCGTGACCTTCGACGGCGACGCCGCCGGTCGGGAAATCCGGGCCCGGCACGATGGACGCCAGTTCTTCCGTCGTGGCGTCGGGGCGATCGAGCAGCAGGCGGCAGGCGTCGATCAGTTCGCCGACGTTGTGCGGCGGGATCGAGGTGGCCATGCCGACCGCGATGCCGGACGACCCGTTGGCCAGCAGATTGGGGAAGCCGGCCGGCAGGACGACCGGCTCTTCGTCCTGATCGTCGTAGGTGGCTTTGAAATCGACCGAGTCCTGGTCGATCCCGTCCATAAGCAGCACGGCCGCTGCAGTCAGTTTGCACTCGGTGTACCGCATGGCCGCGGCGTTATCGCCGTCGATGTTGCCGAAATTGCCTTGGCCGTCGACCAGCGGGTAGCGCTGCGAAAAGTCCTGCGCCAACCGCACCAGCGCATCATAGATCGAGGCGTCGCCGTGCGGATGATAGCCGCCCATGACCTCGCCGACGACCTTGGCGCATTTGCGCGCCGCCGCCTGCGGGTTCAGCCGCATCTGGTGCATGGCATACATGATTCGCCGGTGCACGGGCTTGAAGCCGTCGCGCACGTCCGGCAGGGCCCGGTTCGTAATGGTCGAGAGGGCGTAGGCGAGGTAGCGCCGGGAAAGCGCCTCGCTCATCGGCTCATCGACGATGCGGCCGCCTTCCGGCGGCGGGGTGTGAACGGTCATGATCCAGCGAATCGGCGAACGGGAGACCGAAGTCTAGACTCGCCGTGGCCGGTGCGCCGCTATTCCGTGGACGGTCTGGGGGCCTTGGGCGCGTTCCGTGCGAACTGGGCCCCGAAGACGTCGCCCGCATACCACCGCGGCCGCTCCGGAGCGTTCGCGATACCCCGGGCGATGGCGGCGTTGACGCGCGCGAACCGCACGGCCGCGTCCCAATGGAACGGCATGCTCATGTCGTCGGCGGGACGGTGATAGCCGCTCTGGAAGAACTGACCCCAGGCCGCCTCGCCGCCGTTGGCGTAGCCGGTCGCCAGCATGACGGACGGCACGCCGGCCTTGACGAAGGAATAGTGGTCGGACCGCGTGAAGACGCCCTGCGCGGGCATCGGATCGGGCGACAGGGTGAGGCCGTCGGCCCGGGCGGCGGCGTCCACCAGCGGTCCCAGCGTCGAATGGTCGGAGCCGAACGCGACCAGATCGGTAAAGGCGTAGGTCAGGATCGGCATGTCCAGATTGACGTTCGCGACCACCCTTGCGGCCCCGACGACCGGGTTCTGCGCCAGATATTCCGAGCCCAGCAGCCCCATTTCCTCGGCGGTCAGCGCCACGACCATAACCGATCGGCGCGGACGAGCGGCCATCAGCGAGCGCGCGGCCTCAAGCATGATCGAGACGCCACCGGCATTGTCGAGCGCGCCGTTGTTGACGCGGTCTTCGCCCTGCTCCGCCAGCCCGAGGTGATCAAGGTGCGCGGTCAGCAACACCACCTCGTCGCGAACCGCCGGGTCGGCGCCGGGGATGAGCCCGACGACATTGGCGCTCTGGATGTCCTCGCGCACCGTATGGACGTCGAAGGCGACTGTGCCGTTGAGCCTGAAACCCCGTGGACGGGCGCCCGGGGCCGCGGCCTCGGCCCGCAACTGCGCGTAAGAGCGGCGCGCACCGGCGAACAGGGCGTCGGCCGCCGGTCCGGTCAGGACGCCCCCAACGACCAGGCCCTCGGCCTCGTCATACGGTGCGGCGCCGGGCGCGGCCCAGCTCCGCGAGGCCTGCCGGGCGGCCATGGTTACGCCGTTGCTGAAGGCGGTCATCGCCGCGTCCGACTTGGCGATCGTGATGAAGCCGACCGCCCCCCGCGCCGACGCCATGCGCCGCTTGCTGTCGCCCAGGAACGCCGCGTTCTCGCCGGTCATGCCGGTCGGCGTGCCGGACAGGACGACGACGATCTTTCCCCGCACATCGAGGCCGCGATAGTCATCCATGCCCAGCTCGGGCGCATCGAGGCCGTAGCCGGCGAACACCAGCTGGGCCGACTGCACGACATGGCCGGCGTCGCGACCGGGCGTAACGGCCAGATCGCGCCCATGCGTCCAGACGACGGGCTGTCCGCGCCGCGGCGTGAAGGTCGCGGTCGCGCCCGCGTCGGCTATGCGGGTCGTGGTGACAGCGACCGGCTGCAGCCAGGATCCGCCGGGGCCGCCCGGGACCATGCCCATGGCCTCCATGCGCGTCCGGACATACAGCGCCGCCAGCTCATAGCCTCTTTGGCCGGTCCCACGCCCCTCGACGGCGTCGTCCGCGAGGAACGCCACGTCCGCGCGGATGCGCGCTTCCGCCGCCGGGTCAACGACCGACGCTGCCGACTGGGCCGCTGCGGGCCCGCCAACGCCGAGGCTCAGGCTAAGGGCCAGCGCGAGGCTGGAGACGACGAGACGCTTCATGGATTCCCCTCCGGTGTTGGCCGATGGCTAGCAGCCCCAGCCGTCAAAGGCGATCCGCCTCCGCCAGCTTGTCCAGCATCCAGACGCGCGCGGACGGGAGCGGCCGGTTCAGCGGGTGGAAAACGAACTGTTCGAGAAAATGGCCGGTGAGATCGAAGCCGGCGCGGACATCGCCCGCCCTCAGCCCCGCCTGTGCGCCCAGCATGAATGGCGGCAGGGTCAGCAGCTTGTCCGCATAGGGGGCGCCGGACGTCGCTGACACCGCCCGTCCGGTCCGCGGACTGACCCACACCAGCTCGTCCATGCCGCCGGAGACGGCGCACCGGCTCAGGTCGAGTCCGAAGCCGAGATCCTCCAGCAGACCGGCCTCGAACCGGACGAACACGGCCGGCCAGACGTCCGGCACGGCGAAGGCGCCCATCAGCGCCTCGAACGCCAGAAAGGCGCCGGGGTGCGGCTCGCGCTCCGGGAGGGCGCCCTGCGCCACGGCCGCGGCGGCGGCGAGGCCGACGAGCGCCAGAGGGTCGTCGAACAGGGCGCTGGGCCCCTCCCCCATCGGCTCCAGCCGCGCCGAGCCGAGATGGTCGGACGTCCGGGCGCGATAGTCGACCGACACCCGCGCCCCCGCCTGCAGGAACGGCTTCATCTTGCGCGACGCGCCGCCGGCGACGTAGGCGGCGCGGCGTCCGTG